>CAYPIB010000207.1:0-2504 GCA_964410675.1 uncultured Roseburia sp. | reverse complement strand
AAGACAGATAAGATAGATTTCTCTTTCTATTTTTCTAATAAAGAAGCAGTTAATCATGCAATAAGAGTAAAGGTTAGATTTGACCCTGCTAGAATTACACATGGAGATTTTGATGGTTATATGGAACTTCATGGAAATTATGAATGGATTCCTAATCGAAGGATATCTAGTCAACAAATTGAAGAAGCTCGACATTTCTTTAAGAAGTATTCTGTACTATTCAATTCCGTGTGGGAAGACATATTGGATGAAGGAGAATTACAAGACTATTTTATGGGAATTATAACATTCAAGGAATTGCTGTCAGAATTTAAACTTAAAGAAGATTCATATCAACAAATTCAGAAATGTACAAATCTTAAAGAATTAGAGGAGATGTTAAATACTTATGAGAATTTATAAGTCTGAAAGACTTAAGTCTATTAAATCTTCTTCATATAATGCTCCTCGAGTTGCCGTATGGTGGTATCTTCCTACTGGTGTTATTGTCGGTGATTCAGAGGGATATGGTGGTGGATCTGATAATGATAAGCTAGATGCCGATATACTTACTGACTTTGCTGGAAATATCCAGTTGAATATAGATCATGTAGACTTATGGGAATTTGTTAGGAATAAGCCAACAGTAAGATCCTTTAAGGATTATGAATATGAGGAGTTGCCTAGAGGTCGTGTTGTATTTAATAGTCGAACACGTAAGTGGATTGTAATTGGTGAATCCAATACAGTAAAAGATCCGAGATTTCAATCAACTATTAAAAGAGAATACAATTTACCTCCTAATACACTATTTGAAGTAGATGATCATTATAGTCTAGATACAGAGACTTTAGACTTTTCTCTGGAAGATCGAGATGCAGCTGCTGATTTAACTTCCAGATTTATGAGAGGTGGGTAATATGGACGAATATGGATATATAGATGAGCAAGATAGTTATAATCTATCTTCAAATTCTACTGGCTTATCTGAGATGGAATCACTCGTAAAAGTAGGGCATACGAATTCTGCTAATCCTCTAAAGGCTGAAGAGATACAGAGAATAACACAAGAGTTTGCAGCTCAGCGAATAAAGCATGAATTAGAACAGATAGTAATTAAGACTAAGATCATGGATACTATAACTCAGAAATTAGGTAAAACCATTGATCGCATGGCTATGGATGATATAGATGACGATCCTAGACTTTTCAATATCTGGATTAGGGCACAAGAAGCACTACTACGCTCTATGGAATTCTCAGAAAAGCTAATCGCTCCACAGGGAGGCTTATTCGCATCTCTACTATCAGTATCTAATAATAATGCAAGTGATGGTACAGAAACATCTCTCATTGCAACAACTGCTACTGCATCTGGCAGACAAGCTATTCGAGATGCTGTACAGCTTCTTACAGGTAACCTAGACAATTTTTAAGGAGGAAATATTTATATGAACTATAAAAGTGTAAAGTCAGCTGGATTTGATCTCTCATCTATTAGAGATAAGAAAGCTGCTAACCGACTTGCAACAGAACAGTACAGAGACGCATATGTAGCTTGGAGTAAGCCACTAGAGAAGTTTAAACAGGATTTATTTAATACTATTCCAACTTTTGTTAGGAATTACTTCAATGATGGGAAATCTCAATTAGAAATTGAAACATCTAACTACACTTATAAGGATGCACCTAGAGTAACCGTAAGTGTTAAAGGAGATGCACGGAAGAATTCTATGTCTTGGACGTTTAATCTTAGTGCTACTAATGATATGCTATCTGACACTAATGAAATGAAGATTAAGAAATCCACAGGAAATTCCTCTATGGGAGATGGGTTTGCTAATACACCAGAGAAGGTTGCAGAACTGGGAGAAATGTTAGAAATTCTTAATTGGTTAACAGAAGCTGGTGAAGCGTGGATTTCTAATGCATGGAAAGCTGCTTCTAAGTCTTTAATTGACTCTTATGGGTTTAAACCAGATGAGAAGCCAGATAGACCAGAAACTTTCAGTGGATCAAGTGAATTGCGAAAACTACGTACAAGAAAATTTGAAACGCTCTTAACTAATCCTGAAGATTTTAGATATGTAGGTAAGTATAGCTGGACTAAGCTTGGTGACGAGTTTAGAGTTATAAAGCAGACTCCTAAGACAGTTACGATTGAAACACGTAAAACTCCAGATAGTCCTTGGACAGGGGATATTCCTCCAATCAAGCTTGATCGTTTAAGCGATAACTTTGAACCAGCTTATGAAATTGACTTTACTTTGGAGGATGTACTTGAATTTCCTAAACTCTTTGGAACTAAAGGAGCTGCTAGATTCGCTAATATCTACGTAGCGGATGGTATTGCTAGGCTTTTAAGTTTTGGTGGCGAAGACGACATCGTTCTTAATGAGGATAATTTGAAAGAATATGTAGAATTGAGAGGTTAATTATTATGAAAATGGTAGCTGTAGATAATCTAGATAGACCTGGTAAGTCATATGATATACTTTATAATGGTGAACGTATGGTAAATGCAT
>CAYPIB010000206.1:0-2565 GCA_964410675.1 uncultured Roseburia sp. | reverse complement strand
CGACAGTAACAGAATCGCCAAGACTTATTTTAAAATGGCGGGGAAAAGAAATTGTTAATATTAAAAGAGCTTTTCTTGATACAAACGGTGCCCATCAGGAAACAGATGTAAAAGTAAAAATGCCGGTAAAGGAAGAGAATTACTTTGAAAAGACATCCGTACAGGCTGCTGAAGAAGCAGTAAGGGCACAGGATGTAAAAGCAGCTTGGATTAATACAGTCAGTGATTTAAATGCATGCAGCCAAAAGGGGCTGGTGGAGATGTTTGACTCCTCTATCGGTGCAGCGTCTGTCTTAATGCCGTATGGCGGTAAATACCAGCTGACAGAGACACAGACAATGATTTCCAAGGTTCCGGTGTTAGAAGGCAATACTGACACGGTAACAATGATGAGCTATGGCTTTGATCCGTTCTTATCAAGCTGGAGCCCATATCATGGAGCTGTTTATGCAGTACTTGAATCTATGTCAAAGATTGTGGCAAGCGGCGGCGATTATAAGAAGATTCGATTTACATTCCAGGAATACTTTAGACGCATGACCGAGGACCCTGCTCGCTGGAGTCAGCCGTTTGCGGCACTGCTCGGTGCATATGACGCACAGATGGGCTTTGGCCTGCCAAGCATCGGCGGCAAGGACAGTATGTCAGGTACTTTTAATGACATTGATGTTCCGCCGACACTTGTGTCATTTGCAGTCAATGTAGGCAGCACGAATGAAGTTGTGACTCCTGAATTTAAAAAAGCCGGTAATAAAGTAGTAGTCTTTAAAATAGAAAAAGATAAATTTGACCTTCCGATCTATGAAAAAGTAATGGAAATGTTTGATGCCATTCATGCTTTAGCGATAAAGAACCGCATTGAAGCGGCTTATACGGTAGATGCAAAGGGACTTGCAGCGGCGATTAGCAAAATGGCATTTGGAAATAAGCTTGGATTTAAGGCAGACGATGCAGTTAAGGCGGACGAGTTCTTTGCCAATGCACTCGGAAGTATTGTAATTGAAATTGCAGCAGAGAATTTAGAGTCTGTAAAGATTTCTTATGAAGTAATCGGTGAAGTATCCGAACAAGACTTTAATATATGCGGCGTGTCCTTTACAACAGAGGAAGTACTAAAAGCATGGCAGAAGCCATTAGAAAAAGTTTTCCCAACAAAGGCAGCAAAGGATACGGATGCCATTGAAACAAAGCTTTATGATACAAATGAAATCTATATATGTAAAAATAAAGTCGCAAAACCTACAGTATTTATTCCGGTATTTCCGGGAACAAACTGTGAGTATGACAGTGCCAGAGCATTTGAAAGAGCCGGTGCGAACGTAATCACAAAGGTATTTAAGAATTTAACCGCAGACGATATTAGGGCTTCAGTAGACGAATTTGAAAAGTCAATTAACGAGTCACAGATTATTATGTTTCCGGGTGGCTTCTCAGCAGGTGATGAACCGGACGGCAGTGCAAAGTTCTTCGCGACAGCTTTCCAGAATGAGAAGATGAAGGAAGCGGTAATGAAGCTGTTAAAGGAAAGAGATGGCTTGGCACTTGGTATTTGTAACGGCTTCCAGGCACTGATTAAGCTTGGTTTACTGCCGCACGGTGAGATTGTTGGACAAAAGGAAGACTCACCGACTCTGACCTATAATACAATCAATCGCCATATTTCAAAAATGGTATATACAAAGGTTGTATCAAACAAATCCCCATGGTTATTACAGGCTGAGCTTGGTAAGACTTATGTAATTCCAGCCTCTCATGGAGAAGGCCGTTTTGTAGCAAATAAGGAGTGGCTAGACAAGCTGTTTGCAAGTGGACAGGTAGCGACACAGTATGTAGATCTTGATGGCAATATTTCAATGGATGAAGAATGGAATGTAAATGGTTCTTACATGGCGATAGAGGGTATTACATCTCCGGATGGCAGATGCTTTGGAAAGATGGCTCATTCAGAAAGACGTGACAATAAAGTAGCAATTAATATTTACGGCGAACAGGATATGAAGATTTTTGAATCGGGTGTTTCTTATTTTAAATAAATGGAATGTGTGAATGAATTATTAAAGACCTTATGTAAAAGGGACTGTCTTTTACATGAGGTCTTTATGGTTCAAAAGACAGTCAAAGCTGGTCATTCATTACATTTCAAATGCTGTCTGTCGGAAAAGGAAAAAAATTTAACCAGATATATTTAGCCGATTATATATTAAATATGATAGAAAAATTATTTTGATGGGGGTAAAATCCCATCTTTGACAGTTGTAACATGAGAAAAGTCCCGTAGAGTCTGAAGACATCAGCTTTAGGGACTTTTTTATGTCTTTAAAGAGTGCGTTTATTACTTACGATCTGGTAATCCTTTCTAAAATCAAATGTTTCGTGTAGAGCGTCCGTAAAATCAGTCGCTCATAAGCAGAAAAATGGGTTCAAAAAAATGTAAACCTCACTGTGTATAAAGGAAAAAGCTTATGGAAAAATAGGAGGAATTTAAGTTGAGCATTTATGGTTATATTCGTGTAAGCAGTCGCAATCAGAATGAGGAGCGGCAACTCATAGCATTAAAAGAATATG
>CAYPIB010000205.1:0-2660 GCA_964410675.1 uncultured Roseburia sp. | reverse complement strand
TTTACTTCCCGCTAATTTACAGCCGATTATTTCCTCAATCAACTTTTGGTCAATACAACTGCCGTGGCTGACCCCGCACTTAGACAAATCTATCTGTTCTGCACATGTCTCAATCGTCATTTGATTCACTCGTGCAATTTCAGCCATTTCCTTAGCCATATCATACATGTTCTGTTCCGTAATTGATATGAGTTTCATATTTTCCGTATTTCGTTTTGTCTTTGCGTATAAATCGATAAAACTGATTATCACTTTATCCGTGTACCCTTTTAAACTCTCAGCAATTTCTTTGAAAGCCTTTAAATGATAGTCAGGTGTATAAATATCATTGAATAGGATTGGATCATATCTCCATATGACTCTTTCATGTCCGATTTGCTTTGATAGTTTACGAAATACCGAAAGTAAATGCTTGCGCTTATTGGGAATAGCAGGCTCTACATCCTTCCCGTAACCGGTTAAGGTAAATTGAAAGTAGTAATCGTATTCTTTTAATTCGTCTAATCCAGAAAGCATATTCTCAGGATTTTTGGTCCAAAATACAATACAGTCGACTAACTCCGGCGATAAATTAATTTTACTGATTTGATGCGCATTCATTGGATTCCTGACATACAAAAAGCCTTCCTTGATTCTATTATAAAACCACTCTGAATAATAATTTGGTATATCAGTTCTCCGACTCACACTTAATATCATATAGTAACCTCTCTATTATATCATCATACTCTTTGCCCCTGGCAGTTGGGGTTGCCTGAATTACGTATATCTCATTCTTATCCAAAGCCACTGTAATATTCTGCCCGCCATACCCTCTGCATCCATAAAAACCTTGACCAAGCCACCAAAGATATCCATAACTGGGGTTATGTTTTGACGGACTCGTTGCCTCGGCAATATACTCCTTGGAAACAATTTGTCTTCCATTATATGTTCCATCCTGCAGGAACAGCTGACCAATACTTAACATTTCATTGGCTGTTAAGTTGGAAGGACTTTCGTTTACTCCTCCATTCCCTTCTCCTGCCTCCGCACAGCTGTAAGCGATATTACATTTACTTTTCCACCACCTGCCGCTCTTTATATTCAGTGGTTTATATAAATTCTCATTAATAAAGTCAAAGATATCGCTGCCAACCGCTGACTCCAAAACAGCTGTCAGTAAGATAACATCAAACTCGCTGTAATTAAATTTAGTTCCCGGTACACTGCTGACATCCGTTTCTGCAATATGTTCAATCCAATTCGGACTTCTTCTTAAAACAGTTAGCTGTGGACAATGATAATGTACCCCTCCGACAAAATAAATACCCGAGGTCATCGTGAGCAGATTTTTTATCGTAATAGCCTTGTGATAAGGATGGATACCTTGATTAAACTCATCTAAATATCTAAAGATTGGGTCGTTTAAGCTCTTTATTAGGCCTTTATCCAAACAAATTCCTGCGCCGATTGAAAGTATGCTTTTTACGACAGAACGAATGACATTTCGGCTCTTCTTCGTAAAGCCATTATAATATTTTTCTATTATCTTTTTGCCGTCCTGCCATACCAAAACGCTGTTAATCTGCCTGTACTGTTTCTCTTTTATATATTCATCCAGTTCTCTTGTATTCATCATAGCAAGTACCTGCCTATTAAGGAATCCGAATTTTCCTTTAGATCTTTCGGAGTTCCGACTGCTATTATTTCACCGCCTTCTTTACCGCCGCCTTTTCCCATTTCGATCATATAATCGCAGTTTGATAATACATGTAAATCATGCTCTGTAATTATAATTGAGTTGCCATAATCCACAAGTTCATTTAATAGCGATAATAGTCTCTCGGTATCATACAAGGACAAACCGGTGGTCGGCTCATCCAGTATATATAAGGAACCCTTTTTGCTAACCGACTTCTTTCCTTTTGAAAGCTCCTTTGCAAGCTTAATACGCTGACTTTCTCCGCCTGAGATTGTTGGTATTGATTGTCCCAATCTAATATAGCCCATACCAACCTGCTGCAATATTTCTAAAATATCACAGATTCCTTTGTCCTTTGTTTCAAAAAAATCCTTTGCCTCATCGACACTCATATCTAAAACATCGCAAATATTTTTACCCTCTAAATATACCGATCTGGCTTCTTCCATATATCCGGTTCCGGCACAATCATCGCATACTAAATCAATAAAGCTTCCGTACCCGACATAATGATGCAGAATGCCCTCACCTTTACATTTGATACATTTTCCTTCTGAATTCCGGGTAAACATTGATGCTGTATACCCTTTTTCCCTTGCCTCCTTCGTATCTGCAAAGAGACTTCTGATTCGATCAAAAATTCCTGTATAAGTAGCCGGACACGATTTTTTATTTCTTTCGATTGGCTTTTGATCGATAATAAAACAGGATTTTAATTGCTCCGTTCCTAAAAGCACTGCATCTGAAATTTGATCCTCTTCCTCTATATCATCCGATTCCTCTGCAATACATTTCTTCTTTAACAGTTCTTTTAATTTAGGTACTAATGTATCGGCAACCAAACTTGATTTTCCGCTTCCTGATACCCCTGCTACCCCAACCATAACTCCCAGTGGAATTTTTACACTAACGTTTTTGAGGTTATGTAAACTAGCATCGGAAATACTGAGTACCTTTTTATCATGTATTTCTCTAT
>CAYPIB010000204.1:843-2664 GCA_964410675.1 uncultured Roseburia sp. | reverse complement strand
CTCGAATGGATAAGAGACTCGTTGTGTTTGGCTGCTGTAATTATAAAAATAGTGAACATTTCTATTGTAGTCGTTGAGTCCGTTTTTAATAATGACCGGATAGGAAATATCAGGCCGGGAAATTCCGATTTTATTTATTAATTTTAATATAACATCACGGAGCATGTTAGAATCAAAGCAACACCCTAAATAAGTGGCGGTTCCTTTGTTATATTCATTATGAGTAATGGCAGCATATTGATTCCAAGCCGGGTGGTTATAGCTTGCCCATACTTTGGCAGTATCTGCAACTAAAAGCTCCATAAAATATTGTGCGGATGTCTCTGTTTGTTCCGCAGATGCATCACTTAAAAATTCATCGGTCAATGAAATCGAGGTATGAACCGGCTCGGTAAACAGCTGATAGCTTACGCCGAGGCATTTGTGTAAAAGATGAGGCTGTGTATCGTGATAAACCTTTACATATTCATCGCTGACACAGCTTTTAAAAGTCATCAGCAGGTTACCGCCGCCTTTGACATAGGTGTCAATTTTGTTTATAACGTCTTCGGAAGCACTATATAAAGCCGGAACAATTAAAAGCTCATATTTAGAGTAATTTTCTTCATATACAGAAACAAAATCACATTCGATATTCAGTCGGTAGAAGCAGTCACGTAACCATCTCATAATATCGTTATAGTTGCAGTCGGAATGAGCAGGGAACCATTTTAAACCGGTTAATGCCTCATTTTCAATTAAAATTGCAGCTTTACAATCTTTTCTCAGGTTTTTTATGTTATGCCCGATTTTCTGTAAATCACTCCCGATAGATTGTACTTCACGGTAAATCTCATTTTCTTTTAAATCATGACTCAGCACACCCTTCCAATATGTTTCAAATGAATTGTGGATAGAATGCCAGTTCCAGTACATGACTGAATTGGCTCCGCTTCCAAGGTGGCTGAATGCGTGCAGGCGGAGCTGCTTTGGATAGGGAAGCTGATATCCCTGTCCTTGTGCCTGAGTTTCTAAAACCAGATAATTTGGGGTGCTTTTAATCGCTCTGCCGATGGCACCGCCGCAGTCGATTTCCATGCCGGTCAATGAATCCTGAGTCGGATGATAAATATCCACACCCGCAGCATGAAGACAGTTTGCCGCCTCAAATTGATTAACATCAGGCTGATATCCATGGGAAAAATTACGCCATTCAAAATCAAAATTGTGAGTTAAAAATTGTGTTTCTTTTTTATAGTGATTAATTATTTCTGCCTGCCATTCAAAAAACTCTGTTACGAGGCGGCGCTGGAACTTTTCGTATTCCGCACCAAGGCTTGCGTTAACTGTGCCGCGTACATCAGGAAAATCCACCCACCGATGCACTGAATTACTCCAATAAGCAAGTCCAAATGCCTGATTCATATCTTCGATGTCAGGAAATTCTTCTTGTAAATAAGAGACGAATTTCTGCTGCGCATAAATACTATGCGTATCGTAAGATTTAGTTTCATTATCAATCTGATAACCAATAATACAAGGTCTGTCTTTAACATGGTCTAACATTTTATGAATGATTCTGGAACAGTAACGGATATAGGCCGGATGCGTAATATCCATATTTTGACGATGACCGTAAAGAGCCTGTCCATTTTTGGTCAGAGCAAGTATGTCAGGATGTCTTTTAGCAAGCCATGGCGGGATTGCGTAGGTTGGAGTACCGATAATCACCTTCATATTAAAAAGCTCGGCAGCATCCAGCATGCGGTCTAATAATGTAAAATCAAAATTTCCCTCCGTCGGCTCCCAAGTACTCCACGTGGATTCTCCGATTCGGATGAC
>CAYPIB010000204.1:0-833 GCA_964410675.1 uncultured Roseburia sp. | reverse complement strand
AAAAGAAGACGCACTCTCAGAAAAATATAGGACTTCATCATTTCCAAATCTTTTAAAAGACGGTCATATGGCATGTATTCCAGATAGTAAGCAGTTCCAAATAAAAGTTGATTTACTTTCATAATAAATCCTTTCTTTAAAATAATATGGTTTTTAAGAAAAAATAGACAAATATATAATGTTATTATTGTACATTTGCTTATTGACCTATTCTTAAATTGTTGTTATTATAATTAATATAAAGAACAACCGATTGCGCATGTGAATAGCTAAATTATAGCACAAACATGTTAGAGGGTAAAGCAGATGATTGAAAAGAATGAAAAAAATATAACTATTGCAGATATAGCTGCCGCTCTGGGAGTATCAAAAACTACCGTTTCAAGAGCTATTTCAGGTAAGGGCAGAATTGGAGAAGAAACGAAAGAGCGAGTAAAAGAATATATTAAAGTACACAATTACAAACCAAATATGATTGCAAAATCACTTGCAAAGTCAAAAACCTATAATATTGGGATGATTATCCCGAAGGAAGTGGCAGTCATTGATATGCCCTTTTTTCAAAAATGTCTCCTTGGTGTCATTGAAATTGCAGGAGCAGCAAATTATGATGTAGTTGTTTCGAATACGACACAGTATGATATTTCTGCACTGAAAAGATTAGTCGAAAATCAAAAGGTCGATGGTATTATACTTGCCAGAACACTAGTTGACGATATTGCAGTAGAGTATTTAAAAGAGCAGGGAATTCCATTTGTTACGATTGGCTCTTCCTATGTCTCTAACGTCATTCAGATTGATAATGACAATGAAGAAGCGTGCAGAGACTTAAC
>CAYPIB010000203.1:0-2664 GCA_964410675.1 uncultured Roseburia sp. | reverse complement strand
CTGCCTTAACAACAGTTCTTATTGCTTTTGCAATTCTTCCCTGCTTACCAATTACTTTTCCTACATCAGTCTGTGCTACATGCAGTTCGAGTACAAGAGCTTTTCCCTCTTTCTTTTCAGTAACAACCACTTCATCCGGATTATCAACAAGTGCTTTCGCAATTACTTCAACCAATTCCTTCATAACCCACCTCCAAAAGTGTATGACAAGTCAGCAATGCTTGAACTTATTTTTCAATGCCTGCGAGTTTGAAAATCTTGCCAACAACCTCTGTAGGCTGCGCTCCATTTGAAAGCCATTTTTTAGCTAACTCTTCATTAACCTTAAATGTGCTTGGCTCACTGCTTGGATCATAAGTTCCGATTTCAGCGATAAACTTACCATCTCTTGGGGAACGAGAATCCGCTACTACGATTCTATAGAAAGGAGCTTTCTTTTGTCCCATTCTTTTTAATCTGATTTTTACTGCCATTTTTTCACCTCCGAAAATTCTTTCTAACTGTAATTTATTTAGTAAAACCGGATACACTCCGTTTTCCTACTGGAATTAATGATTTAAAAGGGAAATTTAAATTTCCCCTTTTTACCCATACCGCCGCCCATCATGCCCGGAAGCTGTTTCATCATCTTTTGGCTTTGCTCAAACTGCTTAATAAAACGATTGACAACTGCAATATCGACACCGGCACCTTTCGCAATCCGATGTTTTCTGCTCGGATTCAGCAGCTTTGGATTTTGGCGTTCCTCAACTGTCATTGATAAAACAACTGCTTCCATTCTTGCTAACTGCTTTTCATCTACCGCACCTTCCAAATCCGATGCCTTCACACCCATACCGGGCATCATGCTGAGTATTGAGGAAATACCGCCCAGATTTTTCATCTGCTTCATGCTTTCTAAATAATCCTCAAAGTCAAACTTACCCTTTTTCATCTTAGCTGCCATTTGTTTTTCTTTATCGGCATCTATATCCATATTGGACTGTACCTTATCAATTAATGTAAGGACATCGCCCATCCCTAAAATTCTGCTTGCCATTCTGTCCGGATAAAATTGTTCTAAATCCGACAGCTTTTCTCCCATACCTGCATATAAGATTGGTTTGCCTGTTACTGCCTTTACCGAAAGCGCAGAACCACCTCTGGAGTCACCATCCATTTTGGATAAAATCACTCCGTCTATATTAACTTTTTCATCAAAATCCTTGGAAACATTAACCGCATCCTGGCCGGTCATAACATCGACTACCAATATGGTTTGATGAACCTCTACATTTTTCTTGATTTCCTGCAGCTCAGTCATCATTTCTTCATCGATATGCAAGCGTCCGGCAGTATCCAAAATAACAACATTATGTCCGTTCTTTTGTGCATGCTCAATGGAAGCCTTTGCAATATCTACCGGATTGTGATTATCTCCCATTGTAAAAACGTCTACCTGCTGTTTCTCGCCATTGACCTGCAGCTGCTTAATTGCTGCGGGCCTATAAATATCACACGCAACTAATAGACATTTTTTTCCTTTTAATTTAAGTTTTCCAGCTAGTTTTGCTGTTGTTGTTGTCTTACCTGCACCCTGCAAACCACACATCATAATAACTGTAATTGCCTTACCCGGCTGCATCGCAATTTCTGTTGTCTCAGAGCCCATCAGCGCAGTCATTTCTTCATTCACAATTTTAATAACCATCTGTCCGGGATTTAAGCCATTCATAACATCAGCTCCAACTGCCCGTTCCTCTACAGATTTAATAAATTGTTTCACAACTTTAAAGTTAACGTCAGCTTCTAATAAAGCCATTTTAACTTCTTTCAAAGCTGCCTTTATATCGTCCTCTGTTAATCTTCCTTTATTACGAAGATTTTTAAATATATTTTGTAATTTATCCGTTAAATTTTCAAATGCCATTTATTATAATTCCTCTAATATTTCATTCATAAGAATCTCTAATTCTATTGCTGCCTTGCGATTCTCTAAATCTGCCAGCTTCTCTTTTAACTTTTGAATTTTTCTTTTGGCAGCACCAAACTTCTCTACCAAATGGAGTTTCTCTTCATATCCGGTGAGGCTTTTATCGCAGCGCTTAATTAAGTCGTGTACTCCCTGCCTTGTAATCCCTTGCTGTTCAGCAATTTCAGACAGTGACATATCGTTATAAACCGCATCCTCATAAATTTTTTTTTGATGCTCTGTTAATAACTCTCCATAAAAGTCATATAGTAAGCCTTGCTCTACGATTTTTTCCATAATCCACCCATACCTCTTGAAACCTTTATTATCATACTATATGGAAAAAACGCTGTCAAGTACTTTTTCTTGACAGCGCAATATTTTTATGATCCATTTATGATAATGTCATACTATACCACACATATATACTTTAGACGGTGTAAAATAATAGAATAAAAAATTATTATATACTAGACATTCCGTCTATCGCCTCCTGTAAGGTATCAAATCCATTGCCGCTTGTAGCTTTACCTTTACTTACATAATGATTGTTATATGCGGTTACAATTACAAATCTACTTCATAAGCATAGCAAGGAAAGAACCTAAAAGTCCAAATACTGCTGACTGATAGGTTCCCTCCTTATTATTTAACACTAACTTTAATAATTAAGTACATCCGTCTTTAGCGCCCTGCTTGCACTTTCATTTGCT
>CAYPIB010000202.1:0-2665 GCA_964410675.1 uncultured Roseburia sp. | reverse complement strand
AATCTCAATATGCTTGTTTCTGTATTGAAAAATACTGAGAATGGAACCAAGGCACATAAAAGCGCACTTGATAAGGTTAACGCAATTCTCAAAGAGTATAATAAGGAGTTGATTGATGAGAAAATAACAGTTGATCAGCTTAATCAAAAGTACCGGGAACTAACAGAAGCCATCAATGAGAGCGCAGCAGCAAGGGTAAAAGCAAAATATATTGAGCAATATCAAAAAGATCAATCAGAAAGTGTTACAGATGCAACAAGCAAACTTAAAAAAGAGGGTGGAGGGCTAAAAGATTACGAATTTAACGAAATAACCGGACAGGGCTACTGGAGGGCTGTAAAACCTATTCAGGATATGAATCAGGCAATTTATGACATGATTGAATTGCAAGCGGTGGAATCAGCAGAGAATTTAAAAAACCTTACCGGTGATGCTTATACAAAAGCATTTAGTGACACTGTTAATAGAATAGCAGATCAAGTTCAGGCAGCATCCGGAGCCTCTGATAAAGATATTCAGGCATTCACAGCCAACATATCAAACTATCTATTCAAAGTAACAGAAAGCGTTAGGACACTTGAAAATAACACGAATAGTCTCAATGAATCAATGAATCAGTTCATATCAACAGGGAACAATCTTCCCGGAACTGAAAAAGTGGATTATTTAAGTATGTCACTTTCTGAGTTGGATAAGATCGTTAGAGATACCAACAAAGAGATTGATGATATTAACTCAAAAACTCTAAAAGTTGAAACTGATAACAGCAAACTAAATGAGTTGATGAACACCTTATCTGAGGTAAATAGTGCCATTTCAGGTAAAGAAGCTGATTTAAACACAGAAGCCGGGATTGAAACCCGGATCAAACAACTCAAAGATGAGAGATCTGAGGTTGTTATCAATAGTAAACGTTACAAGGAACTTTCAACTACGATTGAGAGCCTTGAAAAGAAATTACCAAAACGTACGTCCAAAACTGAAAACGCACAATCTCAGTTGGATCAAAAGCAAATTCAATCTCAAATAAGGCTCGAACAGGCACGTATTGAGATCATGGAGGATGGACACGAAAAGCGTAGGGCTATGTTGGATCTACAGCATAGATCTAATCTTTTAGCAATTGATAAAGAGGAAAAGGAACTCATCAAAACACGTAAAGAAGCCGGGAAAGGTGGATTAACATCTGATGAGAGTGCAACATTTCAATCACGTAGGGATGTTGAAAATAAAGCCTACTTAAAAGCACAAAATAAAGTTTTTGATGATGAGATCCGGTATAAAAAGGATCAGTATCAACTTTATTGGCGTTGGGTGGAAAGCATGGGTAAGGATGTAGCTGATCAGAGATTCTCAGAATTACTACAAAGTGGTGAAAGCTATAAGGCATATCTGGAAACTCAGATCTCCAATCTTAAAAATAAGCAACAAAGCAGTGCATTATCTGAGGGTGAAAGCAATTTGCTTATTAATATGAGTTCTGAGTTGAATGAGATAAACGGTGTTAAGTCAGCAATGGATCTGTTCAAAGAAAGCATGACTAATGCAATAAATGAGGCTCAGACACTCGCTGAAAAGATTCAGATTGTAGCTGATTATAAACAAAAACTGGAAAGTGGTAAGTCCGGGATCATTAACAAAGATGATCAGGCAAATGTAAATCTCTTTATTTCAGAACAGGAGGTTGAAAATCAAAAAGCAATTCAGGAAAGATTGGCAAATGATTTTAAATCATTCGAGGAGAGAAAATCAGCAATTGTAACAGAGTTTGGATTACTAAGGGTTCAAAAACAAGTTCAATTAAATCAAGATCTTTTAGATCGTATAAATAAGGGTGAAGCTGATGCATTATCCGCTATTAATGCTGAACAGTTAAAACAGTCAGCAGACTGGCAGAATCTGTTTGTAAATCTCGACTATTTATCAGCCTCAGAGATTGATAGGATCCTTACAAATATTCAGGCTAAACTTGATGATACCAATCTGAAACTTAACCCGGTCGATTATAACGCACTGGTGGAATCGCTGAATGATGCAAAGGCAAAACTCATAGCAGCAAACCCATTTAAAGTGTTGGGTAAATCATTCACTGAATATATCAAAAAACTCAAAGAGGTAAAACAGGCTCAGGAAGATAACCTATCAGAGGAGGAAATTCAGAAGCTGAAAGTTTCAGCCAATATGGCACTTCAAAATACCATCTCATCTATTGCATCAATAAATGATATGGTTCAAAGCGTAGGAACTTCAATTAGTGGGGTTGCTGATTCATTTGGTGAGGACAAACTTTCACAGGATATAAATAACATTACTGATCTGATGGGAGCCACAGCCCAAGCCGGAACAGGTGTTGCAAAGATTATTTCAGGTGATATAGTGGGAGGGGTTAAAGATTTAGCAACTGGTTTAGCAAATGCCGTTCAGATCTTTAACAGAATGCACGATCAGAAAAAAGAGAAACAGATCATACAGCTACAAAAGGAAGTTGATAAGCTATCAGAGAGTTACAAAAAGTTAGCTGATCAAATTGAAAGGGCTTATGGAGTTGATAAAGCTGAAATACTCGAAGCACAGAATAAGAGCCTTGAAGATCAAAATAAGGCAATTCAAAAGCAAATCAAGGCTGAGGAAAGCAAGAAAAAGACTGATAAGGATAAGATCAAGG
>CAYPIB010000201.1:0-2681 GCA_964410675.1 uncultured Roseburia sp. | reverse complement strand
CTGGGCCGCAGTTCATTGGTCTTTTTCGCGCCGCCTTTTGCCGGGTCTTTTGCCGCTCGCTTGAACCACAAGCCGGGGGCGCGGCTGATGCCATCGTTGACACGTTCGGAGATAAGCAAATGGCAATGCGGATTTTCCTTATCATGCCCTTTATGCACGGCGAAACTGTACGGCAGGGGGCCGTCTTTCGTCCGGGCCATTTCCCGGCAGAAAGAAGCCGCCAGAGCGGTCTGCTGCCCTGGCGACAATTCTTTGGGCAAGGCGAACTCAAGCTGCTTGAAAAGCCTGCCGTTGGCCCGCTCATGGGTGTCCGCCGCCTCCCAATAGTTTCGGGGGGCGTCTGACGCCCAGGCGGGCATATTGCCGTGGCCTTTATGGAGCAATTCCGCATGGTCGCCGGCATACCGTCCGCAGCGTTCAATATAGGCGCTGCGGACGGCGGCGGTGACGGACGCGCCACGGGACACGGTTTTCGCCGTCAGGTGGTAAATCGCCATGCGATTTTTTCCCCAGCCTCGTAGAGCGCACTCAGTTTCCGAAGGAAACTGGTAAGTGCGCCCTACCAGAGTGTAGGGATTCCGGCTGTTCCGCCTTTGACGCGGCTTCCGGCGCATCTGTTTTCGACTCCAGACGCTCGAACGCGGCCAGAACGCGCTGCTTGTTGCGGGTATCGAGCGGTTCGGCCCAGCCGCGCAATTTGGCTCTTCCCTCTGGAGTCAAGCCTTTGAAAGCCAGCTCGACCATGATGCCGAGCGCGACCAACTGACCGCCGCGCTCTTTACGCTTCTCCCGCGAGATTTGCGCTTTTTTTTCCTTCAATTCCGCTTCCAGCTTTTCCACCTGTTTTTCAAGACGTGCGCTACTCATACTGTCTCCTTACGCTCGTCCGAATTACCGAAACTCGCCACCAGGGCGGCAATGTCTTCGGCCCGCCAGACGGTAGTGCGCGGGCCGAGTTTTACGGGCTTGGGAAAGCGCCCGGTACGGCAGCCTTCCCACCACACGCTTTTGCTAATGGGGAAGATGGCGAGAATTTGCGGCAGACGAAGAAAACCGGATGTGGGGATGTTGGTGAACATAGAAACTCCTTTTGCCTAGGTTGATGGGGAGAGGAACGAAAAAACGCGCTCCTCGGACACTTGGTCAAAGGAGCGCGTGGCTCTCGGCAAAAGAAGCTCTGTGGCTTGCTGAATCAGACGATAAGCATGAATACTTTCATGTCCAGCCGTACGGCGGATTTTTTTGGCCGGGTCTGTGCTATGCCTCCACGTCAAAAGGCGGTATCTCGTTTTTGCCCTCTCGGAGATTGTCGAGGTACACGGCCCAGCGGTGCATCATGCGGCGGCGTTCCGGCAAATGCTGAGTGCGGTTATAGGCGCGTCCGTTGGGGTCGCGTACCGTGTGCGACAACTGCTGTTCAATGAGGTCGTACCGTTCGCCGAGAACTTCATCCAGCAAGGTGCGGGCGATGGCCCTGAATCCGTGCGCGGTCAGTTCGTCCGGGCCTATGCCAGCGCCGCGCAAAGCGTAGACGATGGCGCTATGGCTCATGGGCTTACGCGCTTCCCGCAAGCTGGGAAATACATATTCCTTGTGCCGGGTAAGCGGATGCAGTTCTTTCAGCAGCGACATGACTTGCGGCGCAAGAGGAACAATGTGCGGCGTGTTGGTTTTAGTGACGAGATAGCGCCACTCGCAAGCATCAAAGTCTATTTCCTCCCATTTCGCCAGACGCAATTCACCGGGGCGCACAAAAACATACGGGGATATTTTCAAAGCGGTGGTTATCACATATGTGCCGCGATATTCCCAAATCATCCGCAGCATCCGGCCGACATCCTTCGGGTCGGTCATGGCCGCGTGATGCTTGGCCTTGTGTTTTTTCAGGCTGTTCCGCAAGGCGGGCAGAGGGTCAAAGTCCGCCCGGCCCGTCGAAGCGGCGAAACGCATAATCAAGCTGCACGCCGTATACAAAAATTTCATGGACACCAAATGGTTCATGGCTTCCACCCGGCGCAAAACATCGAGGAAATCAGGAGTTTTCAAACTGTTAACGGGCAATTTGCCCAACAGCGGGAAAGCATACCTTTCCAATACTCGCTGATAGCTTTGCAGGGATTTTTCCGCCACCTTCGAGCCGTGAACCTCCATCCACTCCAAGGCCACAGACTCAAAGGTATTTTTTGCTCTGTCAGACCGTTCCAGTTTTTCACGGCGCTTGACTTCGGCAGGGTCAAGGCCCGCCGCTTTCTGCGCCCTGGCCTCGTCGCGTTTTTTCCGGGCTTGCTCCAATGATACGTCCGGGTATGCGCCGAAAGACAATAAGCCTTCCTTGCCGCCATCCCTGCGATATTTTAATTTCCAGTGCTTGCCGCCAGCCGGGGTAACCTGTAAGAATAAGCCTCCCCCGTCAAAGAGCTTGTAAATGGTTTCTTTGGGCTTCGCGTTCTGCACCTGAGTGGCCGTCAGCGGTTTTACCAGTCGTGCCATAGGATTTTATCCTCCTCAAAACAATCCCCTAAAAAGTTATCCAACACCCCTAATTGACCCCTATTTGCGGAGTTCATCTATGGTCTTTAGCGGATTGATTCGTCTTTCATTCAGTTCATAATTCATTGAAATTATACATATTATGTACACCGATGGATAACGTAAAGTTACATTATAGATAACATGTTGTA
>CAYPIB010000200.1:0-2682 GCA_964410675.1 uncultured Roseburia sp. | reverse complement strand
GAAGCTTAATCAACCCTTTAAAGAATTAAATGACTACTATAAAGGGTTGATTAAGCTTCGAAAAACATTCACTCCATTTAGGGAAAATACCAATCGTACAAATGAGCATATGTATTTTTTAGAAGATGATAGTCAGAATTTTATTGCCTATACAATTAGTATTCCCGCAACAAAAGAGGAAAAGGCATTTATGGCTGCGGTACTTTTAAATTCCACTTCAGGGGAAAAGAGCGTTACGTTAGAAACTATAAACAAAGCTATGCCAGAAGAATGGGCTGTTGTAGTCGATGGAAATAAAGCAGGAATCGAGCCGCTGCAAATAATAAGCGGAGCTCAGATTACGGTTCCTGGCAGATGTGCCCTTGTTCTGATTGATAAAGAGCGATTAATATAAAATATATTTTCAATAAATAAAGACGATAACCAGATTGTTAAATAGTACAATCTGGTTATCGTTTTTTAGTTACACATTTAATTTTATTATATTAAAACGATCTGCAAGCAACAGCCAATTTGCGCGAAACAGCTGCATAATCTGCCAATAGCCGACACCTCTTAACTTAAATTCCTTTACAAGACTAAATTTAGCATCCAGACTTCTGACATCCTCAAACCAGACCTCATGCTCCACACCATACTGAGTATATCTGAAAAAAGGAGACATAGCGACTTCATCGAATTGGATTTCGGCATGATTAGCTATTGCTAACTGTACTGCCTCAACATTACCGAGTGTTCTGGCTTTAGTCATGCCTCGTTCATAAGGAAGCGGCCAATCATATCCGTAATTGGGTATACCAAGATTAATTTTGTCAACCGGAATTTTAGTGACGGCATACTCAACCACTTCTCGCACTTTATTAAGCGGTGCAACAGCGAGCGGCGGCCCATAAGTATACCCCCACTCATAAGTCATAAGAAGCACCTGATCCGCGGCCTCACCAAGCAGAGCATAGTCTTTCCCTTCGTATAGCAGCCCGGTTTGTTCGTCGGAGGTTTTTGGCGCCAGTGCAACAGATACCGGATATCCCAGAGCATTAATGGCAGCACGTACATTCCAGACAAAATTAGTAAAGGGAATTTTATCCTCCGGCAAAATATATTCAAAGTCAATATCCACGCCCTCAAATCCCTTTTGGATGACAGTATCTGATAGTTGACTGATTAAAACCTCCTGTGCTTGAAGATTGTTAACAATAGCGGAAATAAGATAATTACTAAAACGCCCCTCAGCGTTAAAGGGGGTTAATGTCAAAATCGGAGCTGTATTCTCTTCCTTTGCCTGTGAAATAATTCCTGAGTCATCAAGCTTTGGGGGAACAATATATCCATCGGTTGTAAAGCCGTAGGAAAAAACAGAAACATTTGTCAAATAAGGCAATGTTTCTCCTAAAACATAGTTGCTGATAAAGGGATAGGCATAGCCGTTTGTATACAAATCTGGCTTTTCACCTTGAAACGGCTGGGTAGATAATAGCAATGCCTGACCAATGGCAAGGCGGTAAGGGTAAGGGAGCTGATTGTTATAAATAATAGTATCGACAGGTATGTCATATTGGGAAGCGATATCATTAATATTATCGCCAGCTTTTACTGTATAAATGTCCATAAAAATTCCTTTTTCTTTTAATATATGCTGACAAACAAAAGAATGTAAAAAATAGTGAAAACAATTCGATAGATGTGATAAAATATTTTTAAGTAACGGCTTATTTCAAAGTACTTAGGGAGAGAGCAGTTACTTTGAAATAAGCTTTACGATTCCTAAAAGAAGAGAAAGAGGAAGGGTGTGTCAGTTTGAAAAGAAAGATATTAATCGTTGATGATGATATAGATTTGGCAATGATTACTTCTGATATGCTGAGTGACTATGGATATGACGGAGTAATAGCAGCAGATGGGGAGGAAGCCTATTGTCTTTTGGAGAAAGAAAAATATGATTTGATTGTTCTTGATATCAATCTTCCAAGAGAGGACGGCTTTGAAATATGCACCGAGCTTCGCAAAGTATCTACCGTGCCAATTATATTTGCAAGTGCTAGAACGAGTGAGAATGACAGGATTGTCGGTCTTGATTTAGGCGGCGATGATTATTTAGAAAAACCGTATTCGTTAAAGGTGCTGTTATCAAGAGTAAATGCACTGCTTCGCAGGACATACGGATTTGGAAAGGAAGAACAGGTTTTTGTAATTGGGGATATCGAAATTGATATAACGAGACGGAGTGTAAGAAAAGAGGGGCGGACCGTGAATCTTTCCCTAAAGGAGTTTGATCTTCTTGCCTATATGGCAGAGCATAAAAACAAGGCATTGCCTAAAGAAAAGCTGCTGCGTGAAGTCTGGGGAACATATAGTGAAGTTGAAATTTCAACGGTAGCGGTACATATCAGATGGTTAAGAGAAAAATTAGAAAAGGAGCCTTCAAATCCGACACATTTAAAAACGGTGTGGGGAATTGGATATAGTTTGTGCGATGAAGAGAAGAATATTTAATATTACACTGTTTTTCTTATGCGTACTGACAGTTATTACAGTATCGTTTGAAACATGGTGGATGAGTACGGCAAAAGAAAATGGAAGCAGTGAGTACCACGTTTTGCTGAATGAAGTGGAACAGCTGGGGTTAGCGGCGGCAGATGGGGATAAAGAAGCAAAAGATAAGTTTAAAACAGCTGTTGCGGC
>CAYPIB010000199.1:0-2700 GCA_964410675.1 uncultured Roseburia sp. | reverse complement strand
TGGTATGGCCCTTAAAACAACTGCAGGTGACTATTTAACTGCTGTTAAGAAATTTCAAAAGGATATGTCACTTGCAGCCGATGGTATTGTCGGTCCACTAACAAAAGCTAAGTTATAAGATCTAAAGCCTCATGTTAAATACATGAGGCTCTTTCTATACTCAAATTACGAATCTATTTCTTCACTCTGGTTGTTATAGCAGTCATAATATGGAACACAAGGATAGGTATAAGACATATCACTACTAAACCCCTACTACTGCTATAAGAATTCCAGGACGTTCAGGATCAAAATATGAATTCTTATCAAGTTTCTGGATGATTGGGTTTAATGCTTCCATTATTTCTCCTAGTCCACTATAACTTACTTCTGCTCTAACTGTAACCCTACAGCCTTTAATCGTTACACTGGAATATTCCTCAACTTCTGATTCTGAATATCCGAAATTAGTTGACATCATAACTTCTTTTAATTTAGACCTAAGATCTTTAAGTAACTTATCTGACTCCCTCAGTGTCATACATATTCCTCCTTATTACTTATCTCACTCACTTAACGCAAGGAACCTTCGTACCATTTCTGTGTATGTGATAGCAAGGTTTAAGACTTCACTACGACCTGCAGAATGACCCTCACACCAAGCTTGGTGAAATATAAGACATGCTACTTCTGTCGAAATACCAAGCTCTTCTTTTATTGCATTTATTAGATCTGAGCCAAAAGTATAACCATCACTGTAAAAATCTTTAGAAATACGATCTCTAATATCACCAAAACCCATAATAATTTCTCCAAAACCCATAATAATTTCTCCTCCTTTCTTAATCACCATTAACTTGGATTCTATTTAGACTTCCAACCACTTTTAATACCGTCGATGAATGCACCAGGAATCGCTTTAATTCCATCCCAGATTCCAACTAATGGAAAAACTAGAATATAGGGAATTCGTTTACCACATATAACATAGTATCCACCATTCTTCAGTATACGATCCCATTTCGTATCATTTTCTGAAATTGTCTGATCTGTGTACAGAGTTAACATTACGATACCTCCTCATAAAGCGTGAATTTATAGTACCGAGTAATACACAGATTAAGAATGCCCCTAAGAATATTAACGCACTTTTGAAATTAGGTTCTACTTGAGAATCTCCACCAGATATGATAACACCTAGCATTGCCAGCATTCCTAATAGCGTTATAAATTGATCTAATATAGTATGTAAACGTTTCATTATTTAAACCACCTTAAAAGTAATTTCGTGTCCTGGATTTTCAGCAACCAGGAGCTTCTTCATGTCTGAAACTGTCATATTGTTGTCAAGTGCTGCTTGAATGACCTCTACCAATTTCTTTCCATCAATAAATGCCCAGATTTTCTTACGTTTCATTATATACCTCCGTTTGTAATTTTATTAGTATCTATTGTCGCAATTCATCTCACGACTGAAGTCACGAGAACTCATACTTTAAAACCTCTATAATCTGCAATTTCTTCACACCTGGAGTTCCGCATACACCTAACTAACCTAATCGAATAAAGAGTCATGTTTTCTTTCTTTAGATGCTTCTTATGTTTAACCATATATCTAAGAACAGACCGAGCTTTTTGCTCACTAGCAAACTTATAGGCTTCAGAATAAGATACCTCAGCTAAAGTAAATTTAAGACGACTAAGAAATGATTTCTTACCATCAATACCTGTAATTTTAAACTCATGGAAACCACCCATATCATAATACCCTACTTCAAAGAAATAATACATGCTTCAATCACCTCCTAATAACTTAACGCAGAATATAAAGAAAGGAGTCTGAAGTTTCAGACTCCTTCACATGGGTATTGAAACCAACCACCTTTACCTTGTCCCATCGTTGCAGCTGGACACAACCTACTCGCTATATGGGTATTGAAACTAGATAGTCTTGAATGTAAAAGCAACCTTTGGTTTGATTGCGAAGTCCTTAAGAATGTCAGCATCTACCTTCTTAACATCGACATCGATCTTCTTCCAACCAGTCTTGTTCTTAGGATCAGTCTTTGTTAAGTGGGTAATAAGCTCTTCCTTGTTGTACTGTGGTGTAATAGCAGTTGTAATAGAGAGTCCAAGATTGTCCATGGAGTTCATGAACTTGATAGTGCCTGATTCATCAGAAGCATATACCTTAAGTTCTTCTTTGACTGTCTTAAGATCTCCATTTGCTTTATCAGCAGCCAGTTTGATCATTCTAAAACGGCTAATTTCCTCATCACTTGGCTTTGTAGCAGCCTTAAGTACAGCATTCAACTCTTTCTCTGTTGCTGTGAATGTAAGTTCTGTAATCCTAAACCCACCAAGAATTTCAGTTTCCATCTCCGCAGGAACTAGTCCATATTGCTGTAATTCGTTAGCTACATCAACTAGAGAACCACCATCAGCAGCCTGAATCTTCCCATCTCCAGATTCCTTAATAACTGTAATGATCTTTTCAATTGAATTGAGCTCTTCCATAGTATTAACTTTCTTCATAACAGTACCTCCAAATTTATTTTATAATAACTTAACGCAGATTGTGGTTTCAATCCACAGAAGGGACGACAACAACTTAAGTAAATTCCACTCTCTAATAACTTAACGCAGAATATTTATTTAAACACTCTGAGATCAATTCTTCAAAATCCATTAACTATACTCTCATTATCTGGGCTATATAAC
>CAYPIB010000198.1:0-2707 GCA_964410675.1 uncultured Roseburia sp. | reverse complement strand
CTATCGTTACAGCTTCTTGTCGTTGTTCAGAATGTAATCTTCTTCTAGAAGACTTAATCCAGCTAGGTTCAGAAGCAAGTCTCGACTTCTGTCCTACTTGTGGTTCTAAATTAAAGTGGTCTGAATATGTAGGAAAGGAGGATTCGGATATATGATTGTTGTAAATCTGTTTGGAGGTCCAGGATCTGGAAAATCTACTGGAGCTGCTTATATTTTCTCAAAGTTGAAGATGTTAGGAGTTAACTGTGAGCTTGTTACAGAGTTTGCAAAGGACAAGGTTTGGGAAGGAAACACGGAAGTCTTTAAAAACCAAGCTTATATATTTGGAAAGCAATACTTTAAGCTAACACGTGTTGCTGGAAAAGTAGATGTAATTATCACAGATAGTCCTCTATTAAATTCGGTTATATATAATAAAGACCCTGTTCTTGGAAATGATTTTAATTCTGTAGTAATTCGTGCTTTCAATACATTTGATAATATGTATTATCTGATCAAAAGAGTTAAGAAATATAATCCCAAAGGACGTATGCAAACAGAAAGGGAATCTGACTTAATATACAATGAAATTCTTGACCTTCTAGAAGAGAATAAACTAGGCTATACAAAATATGATGGCTGTGAAGAGGATTATGATAAAATCATTCTGGAGGTGTTGGATTGCTTGAATTAGCTTTATTACATGAGGAAGAACTCTTAGAAAAGTATCGAAGAACCTTTACAGATCCCAGATACAAATACTTTCATGATTCTCAAGACTGTTATGAGGATATCAAGTTTACTACTAATAACTGGTCTGAAGAGCAGCTTGCTTCTTTAGATAAGGAAGGTAGAGTGGTTGGGTTTATTCAGGTTTATTATAGAAGATCTACTAACTCTATAAGTGATTTTAAGCTTGTGTCTTTTAAAGATGGTTTGAATATTACATTAATTAGAGACCTCTTAAATTTAATCGATCTTAAGTTTAAATCTGGAATACGTAAAATTTCATTTGGAGCAGTTGTGGATAACCCAATTGCTAAGACATACGAAAAGCTTATACTTAAGTATGGTGGACGCTGTTGTAGTCACTATAAGGCTGAAGTTTTAATAGACGGAAAATATTGTGATGTGAAGACTTGGGAGCTCTTTAAAGAGGAATATGACTCTTCTTACTGTAGAATAGTTCCAGACAGTCCTGTATCGATTGCAGACCTAGTTCATAAATTCGATTCAGTTACTGAAATTAGAGATCGGATTATATATCCTAGATTTAGAAAATCTATTAAAGATGGAAGCAAGCTTATAATCAATTTAGATGGTGCTCTTGGTTACTCTATCACCTTTTTAAGAGAATTGTTTGGAGTTCTGGCTAAGGGATATGATCCCAAGTTTGTACTGAATCATATACAGATTATAAGTAAAGATGATCCATCTCTCATAACAGATATTTCTAGGTATATAGAGGAGGCAGATAAGACTTGAATATAATATCTATTACTCCAGAGTCTATAGTGAATGGTAATGGGCTACGTACTGTATTCTGGCTACAGGGGTGTCCTCATCATTGTGATGGGTGCCATAATCCCGATTCATGGGAATTTAAAGATGTAGAGATAGACACCGATTATGAATCAACTCTACATAATAGCATGAATGATCCCCTAATATCTGGAATTACTATTTCAGGTGGTGAACCTTTAGCAGATAAGAACCTAAGTACAACCCTTGAAATTCTAAGTAATCTAAGACCAAATAAAGATGTATGGATTTACACAGGCTATACATGGGAAAAACTTATGGAAAGACAAGAACCTAGATTAAAGAAAATTTTACTTTTAACTGATGTACTTGTTGATGGGCGTTATAATAAGCAGTTGGATAGTGGCTATATGAGAGGAAGTACGAATCAAAGAATTATATCTTGTAAAGACTCTATAAGTTCTGGAGAATTGGTATCCTTTAATAATGCCTATTATCAAAACTTTAAAGATGTGGGGAGGAGGTGAAAACATTGGAAGTTTTATTAGAACCTGGATTGCAGGAAGCAGCCTTACAGGTTAATGAATATGCAAAGGAACATACTGGCTGTGCGAAAGTGCATGTCGGATCGGCAATCTTAGAAT
The DNA here is from genome assembly GCA_964410675.1 of uncultured Roseburia sp. Classification (GTDB taxonomy): domain Bacteria; phylum Bacillota; class Clostridia; order Lachnospirales; family Lachnospiraceae; genus RGIG3040. Next base: position 602 of record CAYPIB010000198.1, on the reverse strand, counting down.
TAACTGAATCTGGTTACATAATCCCAATTCAAATGGCAGCTAATGAATGTCTTCCCAATACCTGTAAGACCTTAGGGTGTAATCGTATTAGGCTTTATGGAGAAGATTCTAAATCGCATAGATTGCCTTCAGATTGTAATGCAATCCATTCAGAAGCGAATTTAATCTGTAAATGTGGGAGAAAGGGAATTTCTCTTGTGGGGGCTACTGTATTAGTTTCGAGATATCCTTGTGAGGGATGTGCTAGACTTCTTATAAAATCTAGAGTGGGAAAAGTCTACTATTGTAGAACTACTCTACCAAGTCAGATTACAATTGATATGTTCAAGGAAGCTGGTATTCCATTGATAAGGCTGGATTTCCTTGACAACGAAGATTCAAATGAAAGATAAGAAAGAGCAGCTATGGGTATTTAACTCACAGCTGCTTTCTTTACCAGTGTTATTGTGTTGTCGCATGGGTCGATTTGAAATGATGGTTTGATGTTGTTTGATTGTGTCAAGTTTTATCAACTCCTTTTATTGTGGATTGAATTTAATATAAATTTGATTTGTGTTTGATGCTTAATATCTGTTTATTACGCAACCTGAGGGGAATGAATT
>CAYPIB010000197.1:0-2711 GCA_964410675.1 uncultured Roseburia sp. | reverse complement strand
AAAAAGGTCGTCTGTTTGAAACTTACAATATCGGCGGACATAATGAAAAACAAAACATTGAAATTATAAATATAATATTGGAAACGCTTCAGGAAATGTTACCGGATGGAGATGCGCGTAAGGCACTTGTATCAAAAGATTTGATTACGTACGTAGAAGATCGTAAAGGACACGACCGCCGTTATGCGATTGCACCGGATAAAATCAAAGCAGAGATTGGCTGGGAACCGGAAACAATGTTTAAAGAGGGTATTAAGCTTACAATTAAGTGGTTTTTTGAACATGAGGATTGGTTGAAGCATGTAACAAGCGGTGATTATCAGAAGTATTATGAAGAAATGTATAAATAGCAAATGTTAATGGGAAGGTGATGACTTACACCTTCCCGTTTGGTGATTAAAAAGGAGACAGGTTATGAAGGGAATTATTTTAGCAGGCGGTTCAGGTACAAGGTTATACCCACTTACTAAGGCAATATCAAAGCAGATTATGCCGGTTTTTGATAAGCCGATGATTTATTATCCGCTCTCTATTCTGATGCTTTCCGGTATTCGGGAGGTGCTGATTATATCAACACCAAGAGATATTTCTACATTTGAAGAACTATTTGGAACCGGAGAACAGCTTGGGATGAAATTTACTTATGCGGTACAGGAAGAGCCAAGAGGACTTGCCGATGCTTTTATTATCGGAGCTGATTTTATCGGAAATGACAATGTTGCGCTTGTACTTGGTGATAATATTTTCTATGGCCAAAGCTTCTCTAAAATTTTAAGAGAGGTAGCAGCTAGAGAAACGGGAGCTACTATTTTTGGGTATTATGTCAGAGATCCAAAAGAATATGGTGTAGTTGAGTTTGATGAAACAGGAAAAGCATTATCCATCGAGGAAAAACCTGTAAATCCAAAAAGTAATTATGCGGTGCCGGGTCTTTACTTTTATGACAATGATGTCGTAGAAATTGCCAGGAATGTAAAGCCTTCGGCAAGAGGTGAAATTGAAATTACAAGTATTAACAACGAGTATTTGCGAAGAGGCTCTTTAAGTGTTGAGACACTTGGAAGAGGTTTTGCATGGTTGGATACCGGTAATCATGATGCTTTATTAGATGCGGCAGATTTTGTAGCCGCTTTTCAGAAAAGACAGGGATTATATATTTCCTGTATTGAAGAAATTGCATACAAGCGTGGATTTATTACAAAAGAGCAGCTTTTAGAACTGGCAAAGCCGCTTATGAAGACTGAATATGGTCAATATTTAACCGAGGTTGCAAATGGACTCTAAATTAAAAAGACAAGTAATTTTAGCTGTGACTGCAATCGTTATATGTGTGATAGCACTTGTATTTGCAGCAAATTATGTTTCCACCGGAAGTTTTTTCCCAGAAGATAAAAGTAAAAAAACTCAGATCTCAAATAAGAATGAGGAAAATGACACGGTGGGCAGTGACCTGGCAAAAAAATATGACTTAAATCCTAAAAAAGATCCCTATGCTTTTTTGGCTGATCCTGAATTTTTCGATAAGGAGGAAAATTCAAAGCAAGCGGAAGCCGAGCGGAAAAGCAAAGAATTATCAGTTTTAGTGAATTCTGTCGATAAAGATTTGCGCATAACCATTATTAATAATAAAGGCGAGCTTGCAGCGGGTGAAGGATTTGAAGTTGTTTTGGAACAAATGCGGTCCGGTGTCGTTGAAAAAAGTGATAAATACAAAGACTTGGATCAAGATGGGTATCTTTATATCGGAGATATAAAGCCGGGTGAGTATCAGGTGGCAATTGAACCGGTGGACAAATTTATTGTTCCGTCAAAAGTACCGGTAACAGTAAAAGAAGAGATTTCTTATACATTAATTGATGATATTTCCTATCTGATTAAATCAGAAGCGGATATTGATCCAAAGCTTGAAGATACAGAAGTAAATGATGCCTTAAAAGAAGCAGATAGAACGGAGAAAACTGAGGCAATCAGAGGCGAAAGTACAGGATTTGGCATTGATGTTTCAAAGTGGAATAAGAAGATAAATTGGGATAGGGTAAAAGCAGATGGGGTAGATTTTGTTATTATCCGCTGCGGATACCGAGGCTCATCAACCGGTGCGCTTGTAGAAGATCCCTATTTTAAGCAGAACATAGATGGGGCTGCAAAAGCCGGTATTAAAGTTGGCATTTATTTCTTTACACAAGCGGTAAATGAAGCGGAAGCAGTAGAAGAAGCAAGTATGGTGTTGACACTGTGCAAAGGAAGTGAGCTTGCCTTTCCTATTTTTATTGATACGGAAGGAGCAGGCGGAAACGGCCGGGCGGACAAGCTGGAAAAGGGCAATCGGACCGCTGTTTGTAAAGCGTTTTGTCAAACAATTGAAAATGCAGGATTGAATGCCGGCATTTATGCAAGCAAAAATTGGTTCCGCAATAATCTTGATATGACAAAGTTAGAGGATTATTATATTTGGCTGGCAGAATATAAAGGCAGTCCGACTTATGAAGCGAGCTACGATATGTGGCAGTATACATCTTCCGGCACAGTAGATGGTATTGAAGGAAGAGTTGATTTAAATATTAGTTATGTAGGATTTTAAACTAGAATTAAGGAGAATGAATCATGGGAAAAATAACAGTGGAGACATGTCAAATTGAAGGACTTAAAGTAATAACTCCGGCAGTATTTGCAGACGAAAGAGGTTACTTTATGGAAACCTATCACTATAA
>CAYPIB010000196.1:0-2724 GCA_964410675.1 uncultured Roseburia sp. | reverse complement strand
GCTAAACGGTCAATCGTTTCATTTACCATCGACTCTTTTCCACTTAAATTTAAAAATTGTTTTGGTTTTTCTTTTCTGCTGAGAGGCCAAAATCTCGTACCCCCGCCCCCTGCCATAATGACACCATAAGTCTGCATTTTGAATCATTCCTCTCTTATCTTCCGTCCATCCTTGCATGATCTACATTTTTTATGAACCAGTCATAAGCAAGCTTTACACCTTCGTCCAAATCCACCTTATAATGCCATCCTAAGTTATTTAATTTACTAACATTCGTAAGCTTTCTTGGTGTTCCATCCGGCATATCCGTATTCCAGATAATCTCACCGGTAAATCCGACCGTCCTTTGCACTGTTTCTGCCAGTTCTTTGATGGTAACTTCTTTACCCGTACCGATATTGACATGTTGCTCTCCGCTGTAATTTTCAAGTAAAAAGACACACGCATCGGCCATATCCTCTACATATAAAAATTCCCTAAGCGGAGTTCCGGTTCCCCAAAGCTCCACGCTGTCCTCACCCTTTACTTTTGCCTCATGAAACTTACGAATCATTGCCGGCATAACATGTGAGCCCTGTAAATCAAAATTATCCTCAGGACCATATAAATTAGTCGGCATACAGCTGATAAAATCATCCCCGTATTGCTTTTTATAAAACTTACAAAGCTCAAGCCCTGATATTTTTGCAATTGCATATGCCTCATTTGTTTCTTCCAGCGGACCAGTCAGCAGTGCGTCCTCCACAATCGGCTGCTCTGCCATTTTAGGATAAATACATGTACTTCCCAAAAATAGCAGCTTTTTTACTTTATAATCATGACAACACTTGATAACATTACACTGAATCTGCATGTTTACATATGCAAACTCTGCCGGCTGGGTATTATTTGCATGAATGCCGCCTACCTTAGCTGCCGCCAGTATGACAATATCCGGTCTTTCGCTCTCAAAAAATTCCCTTACTGCTGCCTGCTCCGTTAAATCAAGTTCTTTGTGTGTTCTGCCAATAACGTTCTCATAACCTTTAGCTTTTAAATTTCTAATAATGGCACTGCCAACAAGACCTCTGTGGCCTGCCACATAAATTTTATCCGTCTTGTCCATATTACTCACTCTTTCCCTTTTTATAATCTTCCACGCTCATGCCGGCAATATTTTCAAAGTCCGATTTCATCATCATTTCAACAAGCCCTTTAAAATCTACCTGACGCTTCCAGCCCAACTCTTTTTCTGCCTTTGCCGGATTACCCCACAAAAATTCCACCTCTGCCGGACGATAAAATTCCGGATTCACATCTACAAGCAGCTTACCGGTTTCCGCATCATATCCTTTTTCGTAAACCCCTGTTCCTTCCCAGCGAACGGTAATTCCCATATATAAAAATGCCTCTTCCACGAATTGGCGGACTGTATGTGTATCATTTGTTGCCAGCACGTAATCCTCTGCTTTCTCATTTTGAAGCATCATCCACATGCCTTCCACATAATCACCCGCAAATCCCCAGTCACGCTTTGCATCCATATTCCCTAACGATAATTTTTCCTGCCTGCCTGCTAAAATATTGGCAATTGCCAATGTGATTTTACGGGTAACAAAGTTTTCGCCTCGTCTTGGAGACTCATGGTTAAATAAAATACCATTACAAGCAAACATATTATAAGATTCCCGATAGTTTACTGTAATCCAGTAAGAATACAGCTTTGCCACTCCGTATGGACTCTTTGGGTAAAATGGAGTTGTTTCGCTTTGCGGCGCTGTTTCCGGAATACCACCAAAAAGTTCCGAAGTAGATGCTTGATAATAACGGCAATTTCCACCATTTACACGAATTGCCTCCAATAATTTTAAGGTACTTACACCGGTTGCATCCGCTGTATATTCCGGAACCTCGAAAGAAACACCAACGTGCGACTGTGCTGCAAGATTATACACCTCTGTTGGTTTGATTTCTCCAATCAGACGCATTAAATTGCTTGAATCCGTCGTATCGGCAAAATGCAAAAAGAATTTTACTTTATAATAACTAGAAGCAATAATATGGTCAATTCTTGCGGTATTGCTAATACTAAGTCTGCGCATTAATCCATGTACTTCATAACCTTTTTCTAAAAGAAACTCTGCTAAATAAGAACCATCCTGTCCTGTAATTCCTGTAATTAGTGCTACTTTTTTCATTTTCTTTCTCCTTCTATCTAATCTGTTTACTACCATACTTTTTTTGACATTAGAATACAATGGACAATTTTGCTGTATAATGGTAATATATTGCTAATATTATTTTATAAATAAAGTAAGGAGCTATTTATGGCAATTACAAAATCAAACCGCGTAATCTCAGCCCCTTCTTCCTTTGCACGTGCAAATTATTTATATGTTCAGGAGGTCGGAAGCCTTCAAAGTATTGAACCACATTTAAGTAAACGTGACAATCTTGCTTCCTATTTATTTTTTATTGTGAGCAAAGGAAGCGGCTATTTATTTTATCGGGGTATCCGCCATTCTATTCACACCGGTGACTGTATATTTATTGACTGTAAGGAAGAATATGCACATGAAAGCAGCAAGGAAGACCCTTGGGAGCTCTCATGGGTGCATTTTTATGGTATGACTGCCGATACATTGTATAAAAGTTATATGGAACAGGGAAATTCTTTTTTATTTCATCCATCTGACTTAACCTTATTCTTAGAAAAACTGGAGTTTTTATACATCAATCAAAAAA
>CAYPIB010000195.1:0-2846 GCA_964410675.1 uncultured Roseburia sp. | reverse complement strand
ATTAGATTGACAAAATTTTGTCAGCAGGATTATTTTACCTAATTTGTCCCAAAAATTCAAGATGTATTTTGAAATTCTTTTAATTTGTACAATATTTTATACAGTTTTAAGATTTGTTTCACATTTCTAGCACATTTGCTGCTTCCATTCTCCAAAACCTTCCATTTATAATTATAAATATTGATTTTCTACAATAAACCGCTATACTTGTAATAAATATAGTTATAATTTTAGGCAATTGCAAAACTTATATTTTTTAAGAAAGGAAATCTCTTCATGAAAATTCTTTCAGATTATCATTTACACAGCAAACACTCAGCGGATGGAAAAGCTTCGATGGAAAGTATGATTAAACAAGGAATTGCGTTATCCCTGAAGCAAATTTGTATGACGGAGCATATGGACTTTTTTTATATTGATGAATCCGGAAACCGTTCGGACACATTTACTGTAGACATGCCGGCATATATTGCTGACCATAAAAATTTATCTAATCAATACAAACAACAGATTGCTGTTTTATTTGGAATTGAATTAGGGTTAGCCTCTGAGGTATTAGAAGAAAATACTACCTTTGTCGAGTCATATCCCTTTGATTTTGTAATCGGTTCTCTGCATATATGCAATGGCGAAGATCCCTATTTCCCTTCTTTTTTTCATAATCGCACGGATAAAGAAGGCTATGAGGAATACTTTTTATGCCTTTTGGAAAATATAAAGCTTTTTTCAAATTTTGATGTATGCGGTCATCTAGACTATATTGTCCGTTATGGTAAGACTAAAAATATAAATTACCGTTTTCAAGACTATTCTGATATTATCGATGAAATATTACGCTGTCTCATTCAAAACGGCAAAGGAATAGAATGCAATACCGGCAGCTTGTCCCCTAAATATCAGTTAGGGGAAACGAATCCTTCAATTGAAATCTTAAAGCGTTATCATGAGCTTGGCGGCGAAATCATTACCATTGGTTCAGATGCACACCTTACCGAAACTATGTGCTGCGGATTTGATTCTGCATATAAAAATTTGAAAGCCGCTGGTTTTCGCTATTACACAGTTTATCAAAAAAGGAAGCCTTCTTTTCTTCCATTAGACTAATACAATAAAATACTGTCCGCTGCTTTCTATTGATAAGATAAAAGAAAGTAACGGACAGTATTTTTATCCTTCACACATCACGATAATCTTATCAGGCGTTGTCTGAGCCGGAATACTCCTTGTTGTTACAGTGTAAAAAACGATTAAATTATGATTTGCCGGATTTTGCGTAAATACCTGATTATTTTTTGTTACAATGATTGTATTTGGTCCTATGTTTAAGCGCAGCTTACCATCTGCACTTGTCAGTACATGATTAAAATATCCTGCCGAAACAAAAATGCCATCTATTCTTTCGGTTACAATAACAGCCTGGTATCTGGGGGGATAAATAAGCGGTATCGGCTGCATTGCATCATAAAAGAAAATCGCTTCCATTCCTTCATATAATGTACTCATATTTACTACGTAAGTACTGGGTGATACAACAAAGTTGACGATGTTCCCATCAAAATCTTCTAACGTTACCAGTTGTGAACATCCATAATTTCTACGACTATTATTTTGAAATGGATTCATTTCAATAATGGTTCCTTCTATTGGCATAAAATTTTGTCTGGTTGTACGGTTATTTGCTGTCCAAAAGTCCATATTTTAACTCACATTTTTCTTCTTATCATATGCTGCTTTCCAAAAAAAGTGCGTCTACAAATGTTTTGCCGTTATTTATTACTTCTTATAATCGTTCCGCCGCCTAACACATACTCACCATCATAAAAAACAACTGCTTGTCCCGGTGTTACTGCCCTGACCGGCTTCTCAAAAACACATTTGATTTTATCCTCTGCTATTTTATACAGCGTACACCATTCTCCCTTATGGCTGTATCTAATCTTAGCCAGAACCCGAATCGGCTCCGTCACATTTTCAACCGACATAAAATTTAAATGGTCGCAAACCAACTCAGTTGTAAAGACATCTTCGTTTTCTCCAATGACAACCTCTCCGGTTTCCGGTCTGATTTCAGTAACAAAAACAGGCCTTCCCATCGAAAGATTTAATCCCTTCCGCTGTCCGATTGTATAATGTGTGATTCCCTTATGCGGGCCAATCACTTCGCCGTCTGTTGTTACGAAGTTACCTGCTTTAGGCAAATTTCCTCTTAACTTATCATTTGAATTTATTTCCCTGTCAATAAATCCGGCATAGTCCTTGTCCGGAATAAAGCAAATTTCCTGACTGTCCGGCTTATTTGCAATCGGCAGATTAAGTTTGGCTGCAATTGCTCTTATTTCTTCCTTTTCATATTCTCCTACCGGCATTCGTGTATGTGATAATTGAAATTGAGTTAAATTATAAAGTGCATACGTTTGATCTTTTGCGCTTGTTTTTGACATGCGCAAAGAAAATCGGCCATTTGAAAGCCGATCCACTCTCGCATAGTGGCCTGTTGCAATATAATCTGCTCCAATCTCCATACTTCGTCTAAGCAGCGACTCCCATTTTACATACCGGTTACAGGCAATACACGGATTGGGCGTACAGCCTCTTACATATTCCCGAACGAAATAATCTATGACATTGCACTGAAATTCCTTTTTAAAATTCATAACATAATAGGGGATATCAAGCTCCTGTGCTACTCTTCTCGCATCATCAACAGCACTGAGTCCACAGCAGCCGCCATTTTCTTCAATGAAAGTCTGTTCTTCCTCCTGCCAAATCTGCATTGTAACACCAATAACCTCATATCCCTGCTCTTTTAATAAATATGCTGCCACAGAGGAGTCTACTCCTCCCGA
>CAYPIB010000194.1:0-2875 GCA_964410675.1 uncultured Roseburia sp. | reverse complement strand
TACGTGAAATGGGATGAACGACCAGTTTTGGCACTTTTTATCAAAGTTTCACATGCGTTTTTTATTCTGTGTCACACCTAATCCTAATGAAATTTTATAAATCATCATTATATTTATTTTCAATTTTTTCAATACACTCTATAATTTGTTCAACCTTGCCTCTACAAACTTCATCTTGTTCATGTTCTACCATTATTCTAATTAAAGGCTCAGTTCCACTTTTTCTAATTATTAATCTTCCTTTATCTCCTAGGTCATTCTCTATATTTTCAATCAATAATTTTAGTTCCATATTATTTAATACGAAATCAATATCATTTACTGTAATATTTTTTGAATATTGAGGATACATTTCCAGCCCTGAATATAACAGAGAACAGGTACTTTTTTTATCAGCCAAAACTTCCAAAAGCTTAATCGCCGTTAAAATACCATCGCCTGTAGTTGAAAATTTATTTATAATTATATGTCCGGATTGCTCGCCGCCAATACTGTAATCCTTTTCCTTCAATAATTGTGAAATATATTTATCTCCAACAGGTGTCCTTTTTAATTCTATGCCTTCTTTTTTCAGTGACTTTTCTATCCCTATATTCGTTATTATGGTTGCGACTGCTGTATTTTTCACTAACATCGATTTTTCATGTAAATATCTTGAATATATATATATAATTTTATCTCCATCAACTTCATTACCATTTTCATCTACAGCTATGCATCTGTCTGCATCTCCATCAAAAGCAAATCCGATATCTAATTTATTTACTAATACTAATTCTTTTAATTTAGATAAATTTGTAGAACCACAGTCATCATTTATATTAATTCCATTCGGATTATTATTTATTACAATAACTTCTGCTCCAAGAGTTTCAAAGACTGTTTTTGCAATATTACTTGATGCACCATTTGCACAATCCAACCCTACTCTAAATCCTCTAAACGAAAACATTGTAGATGACATCAAAAAGCTTATATATTTATTTCTGCCTTGCATAAAATCAGTTATTTTTCCTATTTCTTCATTTTTAGCAATTTCAATATCAATTTTATTATCAAGATAATCCTCAATCTCTAACAACAGGGCTTCATCCATTTTATAACCGTATTTATCTATTATTTTGATTCCATTGTCAAAAAACGGATTATGACTCGCTGTTACCATAATTCCAAAATTAAAATTCTCTGTCTTCACAACATAAGAAACATTAGGCGTCGTAGTTACATGTAACAAATACACATTTGCTCCTGTAGCACTTAAACCTGCTGCTAATGCATATTCAAACATATAACTTGACTTTCTCGTATCTTTTCCGATTACACAACTAACATTATCAATTTTTTTCTTTTTGCAAAAATACCAGCCCAAATATTTACCTATTTTAAATGCATGGTCAACCGTTAAATCAATATTAGCTCTACCTCTAAATCCATCAGTTCCAAAATATTTCATTTTGATTCTCCTCTTAAAAAGTTTAATATTCACTATTTATTATTACAATTATAAATTATTCTAAGTAATTGTAGCATAACTTAATTCTAATCTCAAATCATTTTCTGTTCCCTGAAAATTATCTATATGTTTATGAAAACTATAACACAGCAAGAAAAAAAGGGCTTTCCGCATAATCTGGGAAAGCCCTTTCTTTAAATATATTGGGAACTTATTACATCATTCCCATTCCGCCGCCGCCTGCTGGCATAGGTGGTATCTCTTCTTTAATATTCGCAACAACTGATTCTGTGGTCAGTAAAGTAGAAGCTACGCTGGTTGCATTTTGTAATGCACTTCTAGTAACCTTTGCCGGGTCTAAAATACCTGCTGTTACCATATCTACGTATTCTTCTTTTAACGCATCAAAACCGATTCCTACATTAGATTCCTTTATCTTATTAATAACAACGGATCCCTCTAATCCAGCATTTGCGATAATGTGGTAAACCGGTGATTCCAATGCTTTTAATACGATTTGAGCACCTGTCTTTTCATCACCTTCTAAATCCGCTGCAATCTTTTCAACTTCTTTCGAAGCATGAATATAAGCTGAACCGCCGCCTGCAATAATACCTTCTTCTACTGCTGCCTTTGTTGCTGCCAAAGCATCCTCTAAACGAAGCTTTGCCTCCTTCATTTCTGTTTCTGTAGCCGCGCCAACACGGATCACAGCTACACCGCCTGCAAGCTTCGCAAGTCTTTCCTGTAATTTTTCTGTATCAAACTCAGAAGTCGTTTCGCCAATCTGTTTTTTGATTGAAGCAATACGTCCTTTAATCGCATCTTTTGAACCTTCGCCATCTACAATGACTGTATTTTCTTTTTGAACCTTTACAGATTTAGCACGGCCTAACTGCTCGATTGTCGTATCCTTTAAATCAAAACCAAGTTCAGAAGAAATTACTTGGCCACCGGTTAGAATTGCGATGTCCTCAAGCATTTCTTTTCTTCTATCACCATAACCCGGTGCCTTAACTGCAACTACGTTAAAGGTTCCGCGAAGCTTATTCACGATTAACGTTGTGAGTGCCTCACCTTCCACATCTTCTGCAATGATTAATAATTTAGCGCCAGACTGTACGATTTGCTCTAACAGCGGTAAGATTTCCTGGATGCTGGCAATTTTCTTATCTGTAATTAAAATATATGGATTTTCTAACACAGCTTCCATTTTATCCATATCAGTTGCCATATATGCAGAGATATAACCACGGTCAAACTGCATACCTTCTACAAGGTCAAGCTCTGTCTGCATCGTCTTTGACTCTTCGATTGTAATAACTCCATCACCGGTTACTTTTTCCATTGCGTCTGCAACAAGAACTCCAACACTTTCATCACCTGCCGAAATTGCTGCTACCTTTGCAATCTGTTCTTTTC
>CAYPIB010000193.1:0-2884 GCA_964410675.1 uncultured Roseburia sp. | reverse complement strand
TGAATTTCTCTGTTAGAATTTCAAGATTGCATTGCTGTTTAGTTGTCAAGGATCTAAGTGAGTTTCTTTATCAGATTCTCGTTTATTTCTTTGTCGCTTTGTCACACACGACTTGTATATACTATCATTTTGTTTTTGAAATGTCAACACCTTTTTTCTATTTTATTTGATATTTTTTTCTTACACATTTTATCAATATTTTTACATTATCATTTACAATTATTAACTATATATTTTACTGGTTCAAAGCTGTTTCAGCACTTTGACCGTTATAAGACATCCGCATAGACAGCTTTGTAATATTATTTGCTTCTTCCTCTTTTGCTTGCAATACTAAAACTACCTCTGTTGACTGTCCTGCCGGAATCGTTCTATCTAACAGCGATAAGTCAGAATGAAGCATTGTCATAAGAGTGCTTTTATAACCATTTCCGTAATCGAGCTTAAAATATACATTTTTAGATAAAATATCACACTGATAATCCTCTGGCTCGTTATTTGTCAATTGAAATTTAACAACTACTAATTTATAACCAGCAATCGCATCCATTGCAAGAGCAAGTTCATCCTCACCTTCTGTATAGGAATCAGTTACTTCAAATCCCTGATATTTTATAGTCATTCCCTTCAGTCCTAAAAAATCAGCAATATCAATAACCGCAAGAGGTGCATTCTGCTTTTTTTCACTATCTTTATCTGAAGCTGCCTCTTTTTCTTGCTGGGTTGCAGCAGCTGCTGCTTTTTCTTGCTCCAGTTTTGCCTTTTCTGCGGCTTCCGACTCTAATATCGCAAGCGTTTCATCATCTACCAGCCTTGATTGTCCGCTCTTCATATTTGAAAGTAGTAAACCAGCGGCATATTCAGCTACCATTGCACTTTCCTCTTCTGTCATTTCAGGAATCGTGTTACCACACCCCATCAGTGAAAGCGCCAATGCTAATACTACACTCATTTTTGCCCATTGTTTTTTCATCCCATCAACCTCTTCTTGTCAAATGATTTACTGTATGCAATATATTCTAACATTATTTGGATGCAAGTTCAAACCAAAATTCCACTCCATTTTCATAATTAGTAACACCATATTGTTGGTTCATTGACTCCATAATTGCTTTCACGATCGAAAGGCCTATGCCGCTTCCGCCATAATCACGGGTTCTTGCTTTATCAACTTTATAGAATTTTTCCCATAATTGTGAAATAGCTTCTTCCGGAATCGGCATTCCCGTGTTAAATATAGATAAACGGACTTTATCTTCTATATTACAAATCTTAATACAAATGATTTTATCACCAAGTGCATGATTCATTGCATTTGTAAAATAATTCATAAAAACTTCCTCAACCTTAAACTCATCACCCCACACATAAATCGGTTCCTGTTTTTCGAATTTCACGGTCACATCATTTTGCTTTATTAGAATATCCGCTGACTGTATATAGTTTGCAACAAGCTCATTGATATCAAAGCGTTCCATTGTTACTACATCATTTCCAAACTCAAGCTTATTTAAGGTGAGCAGCTTCTTTACCATAATATTCATTTTATTTGCTTCATCCATAATAACGTCACAATAAAAGTCCCGGCTTGATTCATCATCATTAATTCCCTCTTTTAATCCTTCTGAATACCCCATAATAAGAGCAATTGGTGTTTTTAACTCATGGGATACATTGGATAAAAATTCTTTTCGCATTTCATCTATCTCTTCTTTTTTCTTTAAGTCAATCTGCAGTTCATTATTTGCTGTCTTTAATTCAGAAATAGTTTTTTCAAGCGTGTCAGATAATTGATTAATATGCTCTCCTAATATTCCAATTTCATTATCATCCCTGCCTGTATATTTTGCTTCAAAGTCAAGCTTATTCATACGTTCTGAAATCTTAGCAAGCTGAAGGATTGGTCTTGTTACTTTTGCGGTTACCGACCAAATCAACAACCCACTTACCATAACCGAAAGCAAACCTACATATCCAAGAAATCGATTGGCAATCTTTACACTGTCTTTAATACCTTCAATGGAAGACCGCATCAAAAATGGCTTACCATCTTCCAGTAAACCCCACATTTCTAAAAAATTGCTGTTGGTATTCGGTTCAAAGCTTTTTTGTATTACATATTGATCTGTGCGGTTCAAAATACTGCCTTCATGAATATTTCCTAAAAAAATATAATCTACAAGTTGAAGTACCATCGGTTTGTAATCATTTACCGAAGAAATGACCATCTTACTATCAGCATCCACAACAACAATATTAATATTGTGAGTGATACAAATTCTTTTAAATTCAACTCCAAATTTTTGAGAGTTCATATTCCCCTCTACTGCTGCTTTGTTAATACTACTATATGCCTTTAATAAAGTACCTTCTTTCATCTCGATATAATACTTTTCCAAAAAAATATTGTTTAAAAATAAGCAAAGCAAAATTGTTCCTATCATTAATGCAATAAATATAAATGCAAATTTTCTTTTAATTGAATGTCTACTCATTATACGTGAACCTCATGTTTATTCCTATGCTTTATTTTATATCTTTTTCTATATATTATCTCACGTAAGCAATATCTTTCAAGACATTTCACAGTAATTACATACTTCAATCATAAAAACACCTCCTTGTGTTTTTGATTCTTAACTCTACACACAAGGAGGCATTCTCTATTCATTATTCTAGTTTACTTCATTTCCTCATATACCATAGTGCCCATTGGTTCTGCAAAGGCACTTGACTTACTATCATCACCTGTCAGTCTATCTTCCATCTCTTTCTTATATTCCTCAAAATTACCTCTTTCATTGTACTCCATAATTCTGTCTCTGACCGCACTCATTCCTATTTCATAGGCACTTCCATCTGCTTTTACAAAGAAAAAAGACAC
>CAYPIB010000192.1:0-2907 GCA_964410675.1 uncultured Roseburia sp. | reverse complement strand
ATGACCCGGATGATGCCGGAAAATGGTATGGCGGCAGTGCATGGGATAATCAGGCGATGTTTGATTTTAACGGGAATCCGCTTGAATCCTTAAATGTTTTCAGATATGTAGATACAGGAACAAGTGTACCCGTCGCAGTAGAAACGATAGCAGATACACAAGTAACCTTTACTCTTGGTGATACAATTGTACTTCCGGACACGGTATCCGCAGTATACAATGATAGTACGACAGCAGAGCTTCCGGTTGTTTGGGATGCAGCACAAATAGCGGCAATTAACAGTGCCGGGGAACATATTGTTACCGGAAAAGCTGTCTTTGGAGAAAATAATTTTGATGCAAAATGTATTGTTACAATTTTACCGGTCAACCTATTAAGTGATGGCAGCTTTGAAGCAGATGACTATAATATCGCATGGACAGTATCCGGTAATGGATATAGTGCAACTGACCATAAAGACCGTAACAGTGACTATAAGAGCGGAAAAAAAGCATTCCATTTTTATAGTGGAAATGCGTTAAACTTTAATGTAGAACAGACAATCACTCTAAAAGCAGGTATTTATGCGGCATATGCGTATATTCAAGGCGGAGGCAGTGACGGTAAGGAAGAAATTCATTTGTATGCAAAAGCAGGAGAGGAAACATTAAAGAGTCATACCACTTTAATGGGATATAAAGCATGGCAAAACCCTGCAATAGAAAAAATAGAACTGCAAGAAGACAGTAGTATTACAGTTGGTTTGCATGTAACTGCAAGTGCCGGATCATGGGGTACTATGGATGATGTATATTTATATCGTATCGGTGATGTAGAAGACAATAAAGAGGAAGATAAGGACAAAGAAGAAGACAAGGATAAGGATAAAGATAAAGACAAGGATAAAGAAGAGAATAAAGACAAAGATAAAGAAGACAATACAAATAAAAAGAAAGAAACCCTGACACTGGATTATACAAAATTAACGCTTGCGAAAGGAAAGAGCTTTCAGTTAAGAGCAACATTAAAGAATGCAGTAAAGGGAAAGAAATTAACATGGAAGAGCAGCAGCCCTAAGGCAGTATCCGTATCTAAGAGCGGCAAAGTAAAAGCACGGAAAGCAGGAAAGAATGCGACGATTACAGTTACATCTGCAAATGGAAAAAAAGCAGTCTGTAAAATAAAAGTCCCGAAAAAAGCAATTAAATCTACTAAGGTTAAATTAAATCGAACAAAAGCAACATTAAAGGTTGGAAAGACATTAAAATTAAAAGCAACAATGGCTCCAAAGAAGTCAACAGATAATGTTACCTTTAGCTCATCTAAAAAGAAAGTTGCAACAGTAAGCTCCAGAGGTGTTGTAACAGCAAAGAAAAAGGGAACAGCGAAAATCACTGTTAAAACAACTAGCGGCAAAAAGGCAGTATGCAAAATAACAGTGAAGAAATAGAAAATAGCGCAATCGGTTGAAAAGTTGCGCAAATAGTTGTGAAATATTACTGAATTATTTTAACAAAAAATGGTTATAATAAATATTGACAATGAACTTTGTGTTTGGTAAACTGCAATTATAGAACAACCGATTGCGCAAATTAAATAAGAAACAAAGAATAAAAAACAAATGGGAGGATTAAAGATGAAAAGAAAGGTATTAGCAACTTTACTTGCGGTTTCCATGGTAGCAGCTTCTTTAGCTGGATGCGGAAAAGCTGCAGACCCTCAAACTGATAATGGAAATGAGGAAGTTACAACAGGGGATACAACAGAAGAAGAAACCGGAGCAGAGACAGAGACCGGTGAAACGGCACTGACAACAGACGAAATTACTTTAAAGGTATGGGAGTCTACCGGTGGTCCCGATGAATTTATTACACAGGCGGGTGAAAAGTTTACCGAGAAGTATCCGAATATTAAAATTGAATTTGTTAACGTAGAGGTTGGTGATGCAACAACACAGATTGCACTTGACGGACCAGGCGGCGTAGGACCGGATGTATTTGCAGCACCTCATGATAAACTAGGTGAATTAGTAAGCGGCGGTCATGTGCTTCCAACAGCAAATGCAGATGAAATTTCAAATGCAGTGCTTGCATCTTGTGCTTCCGCAGTAACATATGACGGAACGATGTATGGCTACCCTGTATCTGCTGAAACTTATGCCCTATATTATAATAAGGACTTAGTTGAGGAAAAAGATGTACCGACTACTTGGGAAGAATTAAGTACTTTCGCAAAAGAGTTTAATACAGCAAATGCTGGCAAGTATGGCTTTATGATGGACGTAGGAAATGGTTATTATACAATTATTTTTACAACAAGCAATGACAATCTTTTATTTGGTGCAGAAGGAACAGATACAACAAAAACAAATATTAACTCAGAGGCATCTGTAGAAGGTATGAAGCTGTTCCAGTCTTTAAGAGAAGCACTTGATGTTCCATCCGCAGACCTTTCAACAGCAGCAACAGACGGAGCTTTTACAAGCGGTAATGTAGCACTTTATATTTCCGGACCTTGGAATATTTCAAATTTTGAAGAGGCAGGACTTAACTTTGGTGTAACAACACTGCCAAGCTTACCAGGTAATGATACACCGGCAGCATCCTTCTCAGGAACACGTTGTATGTTCGCATCTGCTTACAGTGAATATCCAAATGAGGCAGCAGCGTTTGCAAACTTCTTAACATCTGAAGAAATGCAGAAATTAAGATATGACATTACCGGTGCTCTTCCTTCCATCGATGTTGCAGTAGACAGCCCTTATGCAGCAGGCTTCTTAAAACAGTTAGAATACGCATTCCCAATGCCGTCAATTCCAGAAATGGGTTCTTACTGGGATGCGATGAACTCAGCAAGTGCAAACATTTGGGACGGCGCAGATGTAAAGAGCGAATTAGATGCATGTGACTCAGCTATTCTTGCAAAGT
>CAYPIB010000191.1:0-2950 GCA_964410675.1 uncultured Roseburia sp. | reverse complement strand
TAGACTTTATTCCCAATTATGACAATACAACTACAGAGCCTAGGTTACTTCCTACAAGGTTTCCTAATATCCTCGTTAACAACTCTATGGGTATTGCAGTTTCTATGGCTAGCAGCTTCTGTGGTTTTAATTTGACAGAGGTATGTGAAGCAGTCATTGCTTACCTTAAAGGAGAAGACTTGCCGATTCTTATTCCAGATCTTACTACAGGTGGTTTCATTATTAATGATGAATCTGCAATACAGGAAATTAATCAAAGTGGTAGAGGTTCTGTGATATTGAGAGGAAAGGCTTCTATTTCTAATAATCGTAAAAGTATAGAGATAACAGAAATCCCATTCTCAACCTCTATAGAGCAGATACTTGAATCTATCATCGACCAAGTTAAATCAGGAAAATTGAAGGATATAGTAGATGCTCGAGATATGTCTGATATTAATGGTCTACGAATTCTCATTGAATTGTCAAGAGGTGCAGATCCTCATAAGATTTTATCACAACTATATCAGAAGACTCCACTTCAATCTTCTCTAAGCTGTAATTTCAATATTCTCATTAATGGGAAACCAAGGATATTAGGAGTACAGGAAATTCTATCAGAATGGGTTAAGTTTAGGAAAGATTGTATTGTTCGTAAATCAGAATTCCATCTTAAGGCTTTATCAGATAAGCGACACTTGTACGAAGGGTTAGCTCTTGCTATTTCTGATATGAGTAGAGCAATACGAATAATTCGTACAAGTGAAACAGATGTAGTTGCAATTAAAGAATTGCAGGATAGTTTTGGAATGTCACAACGTCAAGCTGAATATGTGATCGATACAAAACTTAGATCTCTAAGTAAAACGTCGATACAAACTCTAGCTAATAAGATATCCACAATTAATAAGGAAATCGAACAGCTCACAGAACTTATTTCTTCAGACGAGAACTTAAGTTCTTATATCATTAAAGAGCAAGAAGATATAATTCAGAAATATGGTAAGCCTAGAAATACTCAACTTCTAGATCCTTCTGTTCTTGAGGATGTTGAGAAATTTGAAGAATATCCTGTATCCATCTGTGTTACAGAACAGGGGTACATAAAGAAGATCAAAGAAGAGGGTAAAGTAAATGGAAAACAGAAGTTAAAGGATGGAGATGAAATAAAGACTACATTCAGCTGTATGAATTCTTCAACGCTTCTTTTCTTTACAGAAGATTGTTCTGTATTCCGTATAAATGCTTATAGTATTCCAGATTCCACTTCGGCTCAATTTGGTCAATATATTCCTAATATTGTAGATTCTGAATCGCCTATCATCCATGTATCTTGTATCTCAGAGAAGAGAGATCTTGTGGTTATATATGAGAATGGTTATGGTCAAAGAATTCCTACCTCACTATATCAATACAGTGATCGTAAACAGGTTATAAAACTTCTAAATGCGTTTAAATCCAGTGAAGGTAAGGTAATGTACATCGATACGATTACAGTAGCTGATGAGAATTCCTATCTTCAGATGCAGACTAGAAATAAGAATCTTCTTTTAACAAGTATCGTTCAATTTTCATCTATCCCACCAGCCACCACTAAGGCTAGACGGATTCGTATCTGTAAGGTTCCTGTGGATTGTCTATTGAAGAGCGTTAAGCGAATAGAGAAGTTCAACTTCATATACACGAAGTGTGTAGCAGCTAAGTGTCCAGGTAAGATGTTACATGTATTAAAAGGAGGGATCCGATGAAAGATCAAGGACAGATTATTAAATCTTTAAAAGGACCAGATCAAGTTAGGCTTAGACCAGGGGTTATATTTGGTTCTAATGACCTTGTTGGTTGTCAACATGCTGTATTTGAGGTAATCTCAAATTCTATAGATGAAGCTCGTTGTGGGTTTGGAACACAGGTAGAGATTTTTAAACACGAAGACGGTTCTATTTCAGTTAAAGACTATGGTCGTGGAATTCCAGTTGAGTGGAATGAGACTGAGAACAAGTTTAACTGGGAATTACTTTTCTGCACTCTATATGCTGGAGGTAAGTATGACAATAAGAGTTATCAATACTCCTTAGGCTTGAATGGTCTCGGATTGGCATCTACCCAATTTGCAAGTCGTTGGATGAAGGTAGAAGTATTTAATAGTGGATATCGATACGAATTGGAATTTGAACGTGGAGAAAATGTTACACAAGGTGGTTTCATTAAAACTCCTCATGAGTCAACAGTTACAGGAACTTACATTAGATGGCTTCCTGATCTTGACGTATTTACAGAAATAAATGTCTCACGTGAGTATTTTCAAGAAATTCTTAGGAAGCAGGCAATTGTAAATGATGGTTTGACACTTGTCTATGAAGAAGATTCTGGATACAAAGAACTCTTCCACTACGAGAATGGTATTTCAACTTATATAGATGAGACTCTAAGAAATCCTCTATCTAGTATACTAGACTGGTCTACAGAAACAGCTGGTAGAGATCGTTCTGATTTAGATGACTATCAAGTTAAATTGCGTGTTTGTTTTGCATTTACTAATACAGATCCTTCTATAATGCATTTTCATAATTCCTCATGGTTGGAATATGGTGGGTCTCCAGATAAGGCTTTAAAAGCTGCAATGGTATCGACTTTTGACAAATATTTAAATTCAAAGGGCAAGTATAATAAAGGTGAAGCTAAGGTCGAGTGGAAAGATATCCAGGAGTGTTTGTATTTTATCAGTTCTAATTTCTCTACAGAAGCATCTTATGAAAACCAGACTAAGAAGTCTATAACAAATTTATTTGTAAAGAAATCTATGCAATCTTGGCTTCAAGAACAGATGGAGATTTGGAGTTTAGAGAAGCCTGAGGAAATCGAGAAGGTTGCAAATCAGATTCTAGTTAATAAGAGATCTCGAGAAACATCGGAAAGATCTCGTCTAAATTTAAAGAAGAAGCTTACTGATTCAGATACAATGTTCAATAGG
>CAYPIB010000190.1:0-2971 GCA_964410675.1 uncultured Roseburia sp. | reverse complement strand
AAGTGTCTGGGGCACCGAGAATGTTAAGAAGGGACACAATATAATTTTAGGAAGCGGCATTGTGAATGGTTGTTTTTTACTGCTCGTATTTTTGTATTTGTACTTTAAATTAATTCGACCTTTTACGGTTATGGAAAATTTTGCAGGCGAGATAGCAAAGGGAAATTTAGATGTGCAGCTTCCATATGAGCGCACTAACTATTTTGGGCAATTTACGTGGGCATTTGATCATATGAGACAGGAAATCGTAAAAGCCAGAAGCTGTGAAAAAGAGGCAGTTGAAAATAATAAAACAGTAATCGCAACACTCTCTCATGATATTAAAACGCCGATTGCGTCAATTCGTGCCTATGTGGAAGGGCTTTTAGCAAATATGGATTCTGGTATTGAAAGAAGGCAGCGGTATGCTTCTGTTATCATAAAAAAATGTGATGAGGTAAAAAAACTGACAGATGATATATTCTTTCACTCACTGGCTGACTTAGATAAACTTAAATTGAATGCTGTGCCGGCCTCTTTTCGTGAGGTGTTTTTAAGTACACTGGATGAAATTAAGGATGGAAAAGAAGATATAAAAGTAATAACGGATATTCCGGAATGCGTCGTAGAAGTTGATTCCAAACGTTTTGTTCAGGTATTTGAAAATGTAATCAGTAATGCCAGAAAATATGCAGAGAGTCCAATAGAAATAGGAATTGAACACAATGAGCAAGCGCTGATTGTTAATATCCGTGATTATGGAAATGGTATTTTGGACAGCGATATACCATTTATATTTGAAAAATTTTATCGTGGTAAAAATGCTGGGTCCAAAGAGGGAGCCGGTCTTGGTCTATATATTGTTCAGTATATTATGCAGCAGCTAAACGGCAAAGCAGAACTAAAAAATCATGCGGATGGATTAAGTGTTATTTTAATTCTCTTAAAGATTTCTTAATCTTTTTCTTGCTAAAGTATAATTATCAAAAATGTGCAGGAAAGAAAGGCGGTACTATGAAAAATATACTTTTGAAAACAAAAGATTTATGTAAAAGCTTTGCCAGTGATGGTGTACAGACTCATGTTTTGAACGAGATTAATTTAGAGATTTATGAAGGAGATTTTACTGTTATTATGGGTTCCTCCGGTTCTGGAAAATCCACTTTACTATATTGCCTAAGTGGAATGGATACGGTTACAAGCGGAGAGGTTTATTTTAGAAACGAGTGTATCAGTGCCCTCTCTGAAAAGAAGACAGCTTTGTTAAGGAGAGGAGATTTTGGCTTTATATTCCAGCAGATGCATTTAGTAAGTAATTTAAGTTTATTTGAAAATGTTTCGGTTCCCGGTTATTTAAATAAAGACAGAACAACACAGGAAACAAATCAGTGTGCAAAGGCACTTTTAGAAAAGATGAATTTAGAAAAAGCAGTCAAAAGACTTCCATCCCAAGTATCAGGAGGTGAGCAGCAAAGGGCAGCGATTGCCAGAGCCCTGATAAATGAGCCCAAGCTTTTATTTGCAGACGAGCCGACAGGGGCACTAAATCGAAAAAATGCTATCGATGTAATGGCACTTTTAGGTACGATCAATGCCGAAGGGCAAAGCATTCTTATGGTAACCCATGACGTTAAGTCAGCACTACATGCAACTAGGATTCTTTATTTGGAGGATGGCGTAATTACAGGTGAATTACAGCTTGCCCCTTATGTGGAAACAGAAGCAAAAAGCAGGGAAACGCAGATTAATGCATGGCTTTCCTCATTATCATGGTAAGGGGGGCTGGCAAATGAGTGTTTTTACATTAATTAAGGCTAACTTACGTCACAAAAAAAGTAATGCAGTTAGTATTGTTATTTTTATGGCTTTCATTTCATTTTTAATGACAGTAGTCATAAGTGTTGCAATCAACAGTATGAAGCGCGCAGAAATTTCTTTGGCTGAGGCTGGAAATGGAAATCTTATTTTGTGGTATACGGAAAAGCAATTGACGGAAGAGCTTAAAGAAAAGGTGGAGCAAAGTCCGATTGTGGAAAAAACCGATGTTGTTGAAAGTATTACAACCTCTAATTTACAATGGGTGACAATTAATGGTATAGAAGCAACATCTAATATGTGCTTTCAGATATATGATTTAGAAAAACACCCCTATCCACTTTTTGAGGAAGGGCAGAAAGCCTTACTTCCAACACCAAAATTACCTGAAAAAGGTGAAATTTATCTGCCGATGACATTTGTGGGAGAATATGCCTGTGATATCGGAAATAAGGTAGTCATTAATACGCCAAAGTGCAAAATGGAGTTTAAAATTGCAGGCTTTGTCGAAGAGTTAACAATGGGTAACCCTTTGATGTCCGGAATAAAAAATGTTTTTATCAGTAAAACAGATTATAACGAACTTTCCGATTATCAAGCCGGCAATGAGATCGAATTAAAAACAGCAATAGGATTTCATGTTTATAAGATGGATTGTGGCTTAGATGATAATGCTTTTACAAAGAAATTGACAGAAGAGACGGCAATTGTGAGTACCGCAGATGTGGCACTTTCAAGAAGTGATTATTTGATGTATTCTACGATGCTGACAAATATGTTTGCGGGAATCCTTATCATTTTTGGAATCCTTTTATTTATCGTATCCATTATTGTCATGGGACACAATATTTCTACGACAATTGAAATAGATTATGTAAACTTAGGTGTTTTAAAAGCGCAGGGGTTTACGACAAAAGAGCTCCGCAGCATTTATTTATGGCAGTTTTTAGGTGCCAAGCTTGTGGGTATAATCATTGGATTTATAAGCGGTATCAGTGTCAATAAAATGGTAGGGAAGGGCATTGCGGAATTTATTGGTTTCATGCCGGAGGACAAAGCAGCAAGTGTGCCTATTATTATTGTATTTGCTATTATGATATCACTGGGAATTCTTGTTATTGGGATTAAAACTAAGAGAATTGGAAATATTTCTCCAATGAGAGCTATTTCAGGAGGA
>CAYPIB010000189.1:0-3025 GCA_964410675.1 uncultured Roseburia sp. | reverse complement strand
ATGCATTTTGATCTTTTGGATGTGTATCCAAATATAAAGTTAAATCGTCTAAAACAAAACTAACCTGATTAATTTTATTTATTAAGCACTCTCTATCGTCTTGCTGCGAAGGTTTTGAAGTTTGAGGTGTTTTATTCAGCGTCTGAATAATATTGTCGGCTGCAAAAAATGGTTTATCTAATTCTTTAAAAATAGTACCAATAATTAATGCTTCTTCCGGAGTAAATAGCTCTCCCCAGTTTTGACATGGTACACTACCAATACCTAAATGTAGCTTATCCATAAATTTTTCTCCTTTTCTTTTCTTATTTCATTTTTAGTATGCTCAAAATTAATATTTCTTAGTTAGACAGATTTTTACAAAATATTATTTTTTAAAACTTAATTCTTTTAAAAACAATTGATTCATAATGACAAAATCGTTACAATAGTTTTGATAAGGAAAACAGTATTCATTGTAAAAATTTATCATGAAATGAGAAAGCAGGTATTATATGAAAATTGTGCTGATTAACGGACAAAACCACAAAGGATCTACATATAACATAGGGAGATTACTGGCAGAGAAAATCGGGAATGACATTACAGAGTTCTTTCTGCCCAGAGATTTTGACAAGTTTTGTATTGGATGTACAAACTGTTTTATGACACATTCATCAAAATGTCCTCATTATGATGATTTATATCCGATTACTCAGGCAATGGATGCGGCTGATGTTATAATTTTGACAAGTCCGGTATATGTATTTCATGCGACTGGTCCTATGAAGACATTTTTAGACCACTATGGTTATCGCTGGATGGTACATCGTCCGGAAGAAAAAATGTTTCGAAAGCAAGGAGTGTGTATTTCTACGGCAGCCGGCGGCGGTATGAAATCAACGAATAAGGATATGGCCGATAGTCTATTCTTTTGGGGGGTTCCCCGAATTTATAAATATGGGCAAGCAGTGTATGAAACTTCTTATAATCGGGTAAGCGATAAGATTAAAGAGAAAATTGAACGAAAAACTACAATTCTGGCAAAAAAGATAAAAAAAAATCATGGGAAATTTAAACCTGGCATAAAGACGAGAGGATTGTTTTTTATTATGCATTTGGTACAAAGAAAAGGAGTATTGGAAACAGATAGCAATTATTGGAAAGAAAAAGGTTGGACAGGTAAAAGGCGGCCTTGGAAGCTGGATAAAAAGTAGTTCTAGGAAATCAGACAATGGAAACATTTTGCCAATGTAGCAGCTGTACAGAATAAAGCTTTTTTATGCAGAGGAGAAGAAAAAATGGCCGAATTATTTGATTTTTTTCCATG
The DNA here is from genome assembly GCA_964410675.1 of uncultured Roseburia sp. GTDB lineage: Bacteria > Bacillota > Clostridia > Lachnospirales > Lachnospiraceae > RGIG3040. The sequence goes on along the minus strand of CAYPIB010000189.1, from coordinate 1,716 downwards.
TTGGGAAAACGATAGAATTATTATAAAGAAAATGGAAGAAAGTGATGTCACTGCGCTAGCCCAAATTTGTAATAACGACAATGTTTATAAATATATACCTCCTTTTTTATACAAGAAAAGCACGAAATCATTAATAACAGCAATAAAGAACCTTGGCGGTAGAGATTTTGAAAAGAAAAAACTGATTATTGCAGGAATTTACTTAAAAGAAGCTCCGGATAAACTCGTGGGGCTTGCAGAGATGTTTGACTATAAAAAGAGAACCAAAACAATTACAATCGGTTATCGAGTAAATGAAATGTATTGGAATCAGGGAATAGCAACATATGCTGTGAAATTAATGATAAAATATCTATCAGACATGACTGGATTAGACACGCTTCAAGCAATTGTAATGCCTGAAAATATCTACTCTTCAAAGATTCTTAAAAACAATGGATTTATTAAAGAAGACTTTACTATACAGAAAGAAAATTGGGGCGGACAAGATAGTGTTGAAGCGGATGTTTATCTTTACAGATTCAACGTTATTTGACAAAAAGTTAATGTTAGCGTATTCTATTAAATGGGAATGAGGTTCTCCCTTAGTATTTATACTAAAACCGCTTATTAAGCTGATGACTTCTGCGATTAATGACACGCAGAATCATTGGCTTTTTCTGCGTTTTAAGGAGGATTCTTATGTTACTTAGTATTGCATTTATGTTACTTGTAGGAATGTTTGGAGGCTGGGTTTGCAGTAAATTGAAGCTTCCTAGTTTATTAGGCATGATTTTTACGGGAATTATTCTTGGGCCTTATATGTTTAATCTAATTGATGGGTCCATATTGGGCATATCAGCTGATTTAAGAACGATAGCGCTGATTATCATTCTTACGAGAGCAGGATTGTCTTTGGATTTCAATGATTTAAAAAAGGTAGGCAGACCGGCTATCCTTATGTGTTTTGTTCCAGCTGCGTTTGAAATTGTCGGAATGATTTTGCTGGCACCCAAAATGTTGGGAGTGACAGTGCTTGAAGCGGCTATTATTGGTACAGTAGTTGGAGCGGTTTCACCGGCAGTGATCGCACCTAAAATGATTAAATTGATAGAAGAAGGGTATGGAACCAGTAAGGGAATTCCTCAATTAATTTTAGCCGGGGCATCTGTAGATGATGTGTTTGTCATTGTCCTTTTTACAGCTTTTACAGGACTTGCGCAAGGGCAGAATATTTCGCCCGTTAGTTTTGTCAACATACCTGTTTCGATTTGTTTGGGTATTGGTGCAGGAGTTTTACTGGGTTTTATTCTTGTGAAGTATTTTGAAAAAGTACATATTAGAGACACAGTTAAGGTAATTATTCTACTCAGTATTTCGTTTATATTAGTGACAATGGAGGAAAACATTACTTCGCCGATTACATTTTCGGCATTGATAGCAATCATGTTTATGGGCATTACTTTGCAGAAAAATCGTACAGTTGTTGCTAAACGATTATCTGTTAAGTTTAATAAATTATGGGTATGTGCAGAAGTATTTCTCTTTGTATTAGTGGGTGCTATGGTAGATATTCGCTATGTAACGAAAGCTGGGATTGCGGCAATTATCTTAATTGCAGGTGCTTTATGTTTTAGAATGTCAGGTGTGATTCTATGCTTATTGTGCACCAAGCTTACGAAAAAGGAACGGTTATTTTGTATGCTTGCGTATATGCCAAAAGCAACGGTGCAGGCG
>CAYPIB010000188.1:0-3032 GCA_964410675.1 uncultured Roseburia sp. | reverse complement strand
TGGAAACAGGGCGCTGGGACGGGCATGCCGCCCAGACCGACCTTGCCTATTTTGAGCGTATTATCCTTGAGGCATCGGAAGGGTTTGGAGAGTGGTCCATTCCGTTTGGACTACCTTTGGAAGAAGATGTTTTCATGAGGTAACCACTTGAATTACCTTAAAGGTAGCGAATCGCTACCTTTAAGGTAAGTATTTGAATTCGTTTAAAGGTTCTAAAATGGAACCTTTACAAAAAATTGTCGTTTTTTTACCATGCAGACCTGCCAGTAACGGTAAAAACCCGTAAAAACCCGTAAAAAGCGGTAAATACCCGTAAAGGTCGGAAGCCCCCCTAGTTTCCGACCTTTTTTTATGCTTATTGTCCCTGTAATTAGTATCGCACTTTTTACAGGGATTTTTGTATGGCGGCTTTTGTTTCATGGCGTGAATTACTCGAGCAGATGCGGCACGACCTGGCAAGCGGGGCATGGCGCACCATGTCCGGCTACACCGTGGCAGGGCGCACCATCAATTATCGTTCTTTTGCCGAATTTCGTGCCATGTTTGACTTTGTGGCGGATGAAGCCGCCAAGGAAGACGGGCAAACAGGCTACCGAGGGCGCATGTACGCCGCCCAAGGGCGCAGACAGGGCGGAGGGCGGTAAGTATGTCATACGCCAGCCGAGCCAAACGCCGTTTGGCAAGCACCATGCAAAGCCGAGCCAGAACCAGACGGCGGGTGGAAGGCATTGCGTCCTCAGATAATGGCGTACATCGCCTTATTCGTCCTTCGCAGTCTCGTCATTATGCGGCTGCCTCCATGGGGCGCCTTGTGGGCGACTGGGTACCTTCTGCCCAAGATGTCAACGCCCTTATTGGCGGTGCCAGCCCCTTGGTGCGTGCCCGTGTGCGTGACTTGGTGCGAAATTTCCCTCCTTTTACGGCGGCGGCAAGCGCCATTGCCACCTATTCCGTGGGGAGTGGGTCACGCTTTCAAAGCTTAGTGACCAAGGCAGACGGCACCCCTGACTACGCCCTGCGGAACAAAATTGAATCCCGCTACCGAGCCTTTATGGACGAGGCGGATATAGCAGGGCAGTTGCACTTTTATGAAATGGTCATGCTTGCCCAGCGGCAAGAGGTGGAAAATGGCGAGGCGATTATCCGCTTTGCCAAGCCAAGACGCCGCAAAACCTTTCCCTTTGCCCTGCACATGATTGAAGCAGACGATTTAGTCAGTCATCTGGACTTTAAAACCGACGATAATAGCGAAATTCAGCAGGGTATTGAATATGACATCCGCACCGGGGAGCGTCTTTATTACCACTTTCAAAAAAAAGCGGGATTAACCCGTTTATACGACACCTGGCGGGAACCTGCCGAGAATGTCATCCATTTTTTCCAAACTTTGCGCCCCGGTCAGTTGCGGGGCATTTCGCCTTTAGCCGCCGCCGTCATGATTGCTTACGACATGAATGAATACATCGGGGCTGAGATTGATGCTTCAAAGCTGGCGGCAAAGTGGCTGGGCTTTATTACCACCACAGACCCGCAGATGTTTCAGATGACGCATATGAGTACCACCGGGCGAGGGACAAGCCCGCTTATGGCAGAGGCTTTAGGGCGGGGTGAGATAGACGAGGTTGAAAACGCCATTATCGACTACCTGCGCCCGGGGGAGAAGGTGGAATTTGCCCCGAACGCAGGGCGCATGACCGATTCTTTTGAACGGTTTGTGGCTTTTTGCCTGCGCATGCTCTCCATTGTGGCACGGGTGCCTTATGAGCTGGTCAGTGCGGATTATTCCGAGCTGAACTATTCCAAGGCGAAGATGAGCCAGAACGATTTTTCCAAGTTTCTCTTCCCTCGCAAGTTTGCCATTGAGCATCATATTGAACGGCGGGTGTTTAAGCAATTCTTAGCCTTTGAAGCCTTAACCCAAGACTATTTGCCGGGGTATTTTACCAACCCTGCCCGCTACCAGCCCGCCATGTTTGTTCCCCAAGGCTTAACCAGCCCCGACCCCCTGCGTGACGGTAAGGCGAATATTGATAAATTACGTGCCGGATTAGTGAGTCATATTGACCTTATCCTTGCCGATGGGCGTGACCCTGAGCAGGTGGTGGAGCAAAACAAGCTTTGGGCAGAACTGTGTATTGAGCACGGGGTAAACCCGCTGACAGGTATGCCAAGCACCGCCATGGCGAATAACCCTGCTGCCTTGGGCGCCAGCGAATATTTAGATGATAATGACTTGCTCCGTGAGGAGGAGGAATAATGAAAAAACACTTGCGTGCCAGCCGTAAGGCACCCTTAACCACGGTAGGGGTAACCCCCACAAGCTTAAACGAAGCCACCCGTAGTGTGGAATTTACCGCCAGTACGGAAGCCGTGGCGCAGGTTTTTGACTGGGAACGCATGGATATTGTGCCGGAAGTGCTTTTGATGTCCGGTTGTATTTTGCCTCCCCTTGGGCAGGTGCCTTTTTTAAATACCCATAGTGCGGAAAGTGTGAGCGATATTATCGGTTCTTTTCGTGAAATGCGGATAGAGGCTGGCGTGGATGGTGTCTGTCTTGTGGGGCGGGCTTTTTATAGCGCCACGGAGGATGGGGAAAAGCCCTTTATCAAAACAAAAGAAGGGCATGTGACCGATGTTTCCATCGGGTATGAAATTTTTGACCATGTATGGGTGGAGCGAGGACAAAGCGCAGAAATTGAGGGGCGGGTGTTTACAGGCCCCTTACGTGTGGCGACGTCTTGGGCACCCTATGAAGTATCACTATGCGCCATCGGTGCCGACAGTAAGGCAAAGGTGCGCCAAAAAACCACAGGGAATGAGAAGGAGAAGAGTATGGCAAAGGTGGGAAAACGCCTGAAAAGAGCGTTTAAAAAAGCATTTGGTAAGCGTGTGCGTATGGCAGAGCTCATTGACGAAAACGGACAGCCTAAAGAAGATATTCTCGAAGATTTGGACGCCGCCGGGGTGGAATCGCTCCTTGACGAGCTCCACGAAGAGCGTGCCCGTGTGGAAAACGGGGAAGAAAGTACCCT
>CAYPIB010000187.1:0-3032 GCA_964410675.1 uncultured Roseburia sp. | reverse complement strand
AATGAGGCGATTCGTACATGGGCCAAGGAAGCAGAGGATACCTTTTATATCATTGGTTCGGCAGTAGGACCGCATCCTTATCCCAAAATGGTTAAAAAATTTCAAAGTGTCATTAGTATAGAAGCGAAACGACAATTCAAAGAAAAGGAAGGGAGACTGCCGGATGTTGTTATGGCTTGTGTCGGCGGCGGCTCGAATTCAATTGGAATGTTTTCTGATTTTATTGCGGAAAAAGAAGTGGAATTAATCGGTGTAGAGGCGGCCGGTCTTGGTGTTGAAACCGGTCAGCATGCATCAGCCATGACTCTTGGACAGCCCGGTACACTGCATGGTATGAAGTCATATTTACTGCAGGATGAAAACGGAAATGTACAGCTGGCACATTCGATTTCAGCTGGTCTTGATTATCCGGGAGTAGGTCCGGAGCATGCTTATTTGCGAGATAGTAAAAGAGCACAATATGTTTCGGTGACAGATAAAGAAGCAATGGAGGCACTTGTGGAATTATGTAAACTTGAGGGACTGATTCCTGCCATTGAAAGTGCCCATGCCTTTGCCTATGCTTTTAAAAAAGCAAAAACAATGACGAAGGATCAGGCAATGATTATTTGCTTGTCAGGCAGAGGGGATAAGGATGCCCATACGATAGAAGCTTATTTTAGCGGTAAAGGTTATCTAAATTAGGAGGAAAACAGATGAAAAATCGCATCGAAGAGAGACTTATAAAATTAAAAGAGAAGGGTGAAAAGGCCTTTATTACTTATATGACAGCAGGGCTGCCAAGTATGGAGGAGTGTGCGGAAGTTATTAAAGCACAGGATGAAGCCGGAACAGATATTATTGAGCTTGGCATTCCTTTTTCCGACCCGGCGGCAGATGGTCCGGTTATTCAGGCTTCTTCTTATAAATCCATTTTGCGCGGAACAAATTTAAGCGGATGTCTTGAGCTTGTGGAAAAGGTTAGAAAAGATGGCTGTCAGGTTCCTATCGTATATATGATGTATTTTAATACGATTTTATATTATGGAATCGAGAATTTTGTAAGAAGGTGTACAGAGGCAGGGGTAGATGGAGTCATTATTCCGGACTTACCCTTTGAAGAGCAGCACCAGCTTGCGGATGAGCTTGCAAAGGTTGCAGGTTCACCGCTTTTAATACAGCTTGTTGCACCGGTTTCTAAAGCACGTATTCCAATTATTTTAGAAAACGCAAGAGGCTTTGTATATTGCGTTTCAAGCATGGGAGTAACAGGTCAGGCGGCCACGTTTCATCGGGACGTCATTGACTATTTAAAGGAAGTAAAGGAAGTTTCTAAAATCCCGGTTATGATGGGGTTTGGCATACGAACGGCCCAAGATGTTATGCCAATGAGAGAATGCATTGATGGGTGTATTGTCGGCTCTCATTTCATTACTTTAATGGAAGAAAATAATTATGATAAAAATATTGTGAAAGATTATTGTTCGACGTTTAAAAGGGAACTCAATTCATTTTACTAGACAGCAATCAGAAAAAAAGTTATAATCTGGTTATATATTATGACTAGTAACAGGATTGAGAAAGAGGTGTGTTTATGGCATTTGGAATAACCCCGTTAGAAAAACGTTTAAAGGAAAATATTAAAAACTATAAGCTGGCGGCACTTTATGAATTAGACAGCCTGTATAACTATTTAAGGAGTCTTTCTAAGTTGAGTGGATTAGAATTTCTGCTGACAGACCGGCATGGTGAGAGAGCAGTTTGTGCAGGTGATTTTATAGGGTTTGTACCGGATGTAGTAAATGAACCGGGCGAAAAAGTCAGGGTAATGAATCGGACCATTGGTCATTTGTATGTGAAAGGGCGTGTGGATGATGCAAATCATGTACTGGTAAAAGCTGTGGTAGAGCAGTTAAGCCAGCAGGGATATGAATCGTATGCTCACATTGAGACATCTATTTATGCGGATGAATTAGAAGAATTGCTTGAAAAAGAACAATTTCGTGTGAAGCATGGTGAAAAAACAGATGCCTTAACGGGAACCTTAAACAGTACACATTTTCATGACCGTATGAAGAGTATGGATGATTCTGAAACAGCTCCGGCAGCAGTTATTTGTGTCAATATTAATGATTGGAAAGTTTTTAATGATCATTTCGGTGACGAAGAAAGTGATAGACTGATTCAAATTGTTGCTTCTATTCTGAAAGAAGAAGCAGGGGAAGAATACATAATTGGCAGATGCGGCGGTGATTGTTTTAATGTCCTGATTCCAAATGCAGATTACGAGGATGCCCAAAAATATAGTACTGCTATAAAAAGGCGCTGTGAAGAATATGAGGATACCCAATTGATTGTTTCAATTGCTTGTGGAATTGCTATGAAAACAAATGTGGAAGAAAAACTGATTAAACTTTTAGAAGAAGCGGAATATGAAATGTTTTCTGATAAGGTTGAGATAAAAAATAAGCCGGATTACCGAGAAAGATTTAAACATTTACTATATACAAAATAAATTTAAACGTTATAAAATTTAAAGAGTTAATAAAATTTTATAAAAATTTTAAAAAAACTCTTTTCATATGGTAAATTTTGAGTATAATATGGAAGTTATAAAGAGTTAATTATGATTTTCCCTGTAAGGGCATATACTTTACAGGGAAAGCTATAATCAATATAAGGAGGAATTTAAATGAAATTAGTACCATTAGGCGACAGAGTCGTATTAAAACAATTAGTTGCAGAGGAGACTACCAAATCAGGAATCGTACTTCCTGGGCAAAACAAAGAAAAACCACAGCAGGCAGAAGTAGTTGCAGTAGGTCCCGGCGGCATGGTAGAGGGCAAAGAAGTAAAAATGGAAGTAAATATTGGTGATCAAGTAATTTATTCCAAATATGCAGGAACAGAAGTAGAAATTGAAAAAGATGAATACATTATCGTAAAACAAAGTGACATTTTAGCTGTTATTAAGTAATAGTCTATTTTTTTGGCTATTAATTAGCAATCTCAGCCCTTGGTGGCTGACAAAAACAAAAATCATAGAATTAAAT
>CAYPIB010000186.1:0-3041 GCA_964410675.1 uncultured Roseburia sp. | reverse complement strand
TTGATACTAACGAATATAAGTCAGAAAGATTGGTAGATTATATAGAAGAAGTGCTTGAAGGATTAGACACTTCAAAAGTAACGAACAGTCAGCTACGTATACTTCGTAAAATCTTTGATTTAGCTGAAGATCTTTAAATCTATTAAGGGCAATTAGAATTTAACTTTAATTGCTCTTAAATTTCTTATGGAGGTGTAGAAATGCGTTACTATCAAGATGCTTATGGAACTCCAGAACGCAGAAAAGCTTTACATGAACAAACATATCCACTGGATATAGATCCAGAAGAAGAAATAGCTCGTAGACAGAGAGAATATGTGTATGCATTAGAGGTACCTAAGACTCTAACAGCAGCTATGGTACTTGATAGATTACATCGTACAGGTCTTGATAATAGTCTATATCGTGAGGGTGAAGATTATGAGGATAACCTAAACTTTGCTTGTGTTCCTAATCAAGAACAACTAGACTTAATTACACAAGCTGGTCTTACAGTAACTAATATAGAACAAGACCTTTCAGCATTTCACAGTAAGTTTACAGGTACTGTTATAACTGGCTGTGTGATTACTAAAACATAAGGAGGAAAACTTATGCCAATATATAAATTACCTACTTCAGCCTTAGCTTCTTATGAAGGATTTAAGAAAGAAGTTTCTCGTAATAGTTACGGTGTAGAAGTTTTATGGAATCGTACTTTAAATATGGATTCATGGCAGGAGAATGCAGGAACAGAATTCGATATCATTACTGATTTAACAGAAATTCAGGTTGGGGATGTCTTTGTATTAGAATCTAACTGTATAGGTTTAGTAGATTCTATAGAAGATGGTATGATTACTCAATTAGGTTCTGATGAACTTATTGAGCTTTCTAGTATCATAGGTGCACTTAGATATAAGGCTTGGCAACTACCTTCTGGTGTAGTTGAAGAAGAAGAGCCTATTAAATCTGGTAGAGGTGCTCTTGAATCTAATAGCTATACTTGGGTTAAGGTTAAGGCTATTGTAAAGGATAAGGAATATGAAGGTTGGATTGTAAGTCATTATCTTGACAATCTAGCGAAAACTACAGCTGGGGTAAATTTACGTGAAAACCCATCTATTACAGATAAGATTCTAATCTATGTTCCTAAGAACACAACTATAGAATACAGTGTAGTTGGAGATGTCGTGGTTCCTGAAGAGACTATTCCTGAAATTGAAGCTGTAGTCGAGGTTGAGAAAACTGTTTCTAAAGATACTATAATTTCTGAAACTAAATTAAACATTCCTAAGAAGGTAAGAGTTAAACGAGGAGCTAAAACCTATACAGGTGAAAATCTTGCAAGCTTCGTATATCAAACAGTATATAAGGTAATTGAAGTTAATGAAGATTTTGCTGTAATAGGGATCGGTAAAGAAGTTACAATAGCTAAAATGCGTATAGAAGATTTAATAGAAATTTAATTCAAAACATCAATTTAAAGAAGAGGTTGGTGGAGTTAAATATCGATTCTACAGTAAGCCAGGTAAGGAACAATACACCTGGGATTGGTTTGCTGTTTCTTATTAAGGGAGGATTTAATAATGAAATATACTAAGGTAAGATCTGCAAAACAGCTTTCATATTATCAGGATGAATTTCCACCTGCGTTTATGGAACTTGGTAATCAAGCAGACATAGCAGGGTATGAATTAATTATAGAGGAAGTTGGGGATTCTTATGCGTTAAGTCTTCAGCCTGAGAATTCTGATTTACCTGAAATTGAACTGGTAACTATTCTTGCTTCAGAAAATAGACTTCACTTTACTCCAACACTTACATTTCCTGTAGTTGACATGGCTGATGAATATGTAGACTATATGGAGTATTTAGCTAAGCAGTGGTTGGCTGTTGCTAGGTTTGTAACACAAATTATGAATTTTGTGTATGATCCATCAATTTCATACAATGAGGAGTAAGTTATGAAAAGGTATATAAGTAATCGTGTCAGATCTTCGGAGAATGGAGATGTGAAACAAAGAACCACAGAATTGCTGGAACTAGTTGAGTATATAGACGTGAAAGCAGATTTGGTAGATATTGATTTGGATGCTCGTGATCTTTTTATGCAAATCCATAATCAATTAGTAGACAAGCATGCTTTGTACAATAACAGATGGATACCTATAAGATTTTCAGGTGGACAACCTGCATTTTTCCATGTAAACCAAGCTTCCACATACACATTACAATTTTTAAATGGCTATCAAATAAGAAGCACTCGAAATGGAAAGACTACATCCGAAAAAGTCTGGTATACAGATTTTGATAGACTTAAATTCCTTGGTTTATTGTTGGATGAAGATTTTTAATGGTGAATACAAGTGAAGTAAGATAAAGGAGTAAATTATGAAAAAATATATAAGTAATCGTATCAGGTCTTCAGCAGACAACACTGCTGAGAGTTTAATACAACTATTATATGATGCCCTTGATAAAGCACCATTATATGGATATAAACCTAGCAAGAGGTACACTAATGGAAGAAGCTTTGATATGGTAGTACCAGACGTTGGAATTTATAACTTTGTTTGTAATTACTCTAAAGACCGTGTTGATGTGTACGATGAAGAGGAACAACTCATACAGTCTATTAAAGACATGAATGATATTAAACATATAGTAACTAATATTAAGAATCACATTAGAGATTCTGAAAATGCAGAATACATGTTATAACAGAATGCAGCGTTCCAACTTTACTTGGGATCGCAATGGTAAACCATTTAAAACTAACTAATAGAAAGGGGTATGTTTTAAGGTGAAATATAATCATATTAGATCTTCGAATAATGATAATTACGCTCTACCAGAGGTTGCTAACCTATTAGAATCTAAAATAGGTGGTAGATTAGGTTTAACTCATGCGTACATATTAAACATGGGAGATGGAACTGTAGGAATCATATATGAAACTTCAGATGGTATGATAGAATTATTACCTACTGCTGACGCCTCATCTGAATTTGAAGCTGCTGACGTCATTAGAGCTGTATTAGACTCATGGGGTAAGGACT
>CAYPIB010000185.1:2071-3072 GCA_964410675.1 uncultured Roseburia sp. | reverse complement strand
GATTGCACTCAAGCAATAGATTTAATTAAGGGGATTTCAGCACAATATTTATTGGCAGACTGCGGTTACGATTCCAACGATATCATTTACTATGCGAAAGCGCAGGGAATGTCCCCAGTAATTCCACCACGCAAAAACCGTAAGGAACAACGTGAATATGACAAAGAATTGTATAAAACAAGACACTTAGTGGAAAATGCTTTTCTCCATTTAAAACGATGGTGTGGTATCGCAACAAGGTATGCCAAAAACACTGCATCATTTCTTGCTGCAATCCAAATCAGGTGCATTTTCTTATGGGCGTCTATCTCGTGACTATACTATCTGGAGATAGTTATAGCACACTATTTTATGTTTGACGACACTCTCTAGTATATTTCCATCAAAGCGAAGTTTCTTCTTTTCACAAGGGCGACGTTATGGTCAAGTTGTGACTACCCCCAACTTATCGGTGATGCTTGAGAATTATTGAGAACCTCTTCCTGAGGGTAAAAAATCATAATTCTCTTGATAGAAATTTTCCAGCCGTTTATTATGATTATCTTCACTGTAGACTTCGCGGGTTTTTTCCCTTACATTTGAAACAATTCTTTCATAACGTATCTCGTCGCTTAGCAGGGCAATTATATCGGAAACAATGCATTGCTCCATCTCTTCATAGCTGGCGTAAATGTTTTCAAGTTCTTTCCAATTCTCATTTGGGAAAAACTCCGAATTATAGACAGCGAAACTCACACTGCCTACAACCGGTGGTTGTAAAAAATATCCATCCATGCCTTCCCCAAAAGTAATAGTGCAAAACGCTCTAGAGACAAAATCCATATACTCATTAAAGCTTAACCCGTGGATAATTATGATCTGAAAGTCAGGTAAACTCTCCCTAAGTGTAGCAAGGATACGTTCTTTAAATGGGTTGTGGTCAGGCGAAACAGCTATTGTCTTTTCTTTATTCGTAAAAGCGCGTGAGGCATAGGTGGGGGTATTAAGATGAACGGAAAGAA
>CAYPIB010000185.1:0-2061 GCA_964410675.1 uncultured Roseburia sp. | reverse complement strand
ATGAGTAGGGATATTCCACTTGTCACAGACCTCTTGCGTAGCATATCGTTCATGTGCAGTTGTTTGAGTCAGAGTGGGTGTAATGTTATATAAACTTTGAATTTGAGCAGGAGGGGGCATTAATAATATATTTTGGTTTAAAATATTAATTTGCAGTTTTGGGATAGCTTGTAGAAAAAGCCTGTCCTGTTTTGATAGATCTCCATAGAATTTGTGTGAATAAAACTCGGGAATATGGAGTATCAATTTTTCTATATTTTTTGCGTTTTCAACTAGTTGTGACCATCTATAAACTTTTTCGTTGTTTTCAAAAAGTGTATTTTTTGAATATGTCAATTCACCTGGGAAGGTTATTAGTGTGCAAAAAAAATTTTTTGTTACAGGCCGAGAGTTTGTGCATAAAGAAAAAATTGACATTATCCCACCATTAACATCCATTTTTGGGGGAACTAAAAAGGCAACAATAGACCTTGTGTTTTGTAATTCCAACAGGTTGTAATTGTCTTGAGTTTCTATCGATCTTTGATTTTCTATATATATTTTTTCTATTCTAAATTTAACCTTAATGCCAAATATTGTAACAATCTTATTACATCCTTTTTTTTTGATAGAAAAAATGAACTGCGCTAGTTGCTTAATCCTTCGCATCATAAATAAAGCCCTCCTGTTATTGCAATGACAAGAGAATAATTTTACTAATTCTAACTACATCTGCTTCGTCTAGCTCAAAATAAAGTGGGAGACAAGCAATACGATTTGCAATATCCTCAGCAACTGGGCATGGTTGTTTTCTTACATAAGGCAAGTTGTTTAAACTTGGGTAAAAATAACGTCTCGGGAACACATTATATTGAGATAACCTATCAAATACATTAAGCAACTTAAGCTCAGAGCCAAAAATAATAGGATAGTAAGCATAATTGTGTTCGGAGCTATTCCGTGCGATTGGGCGCTGAATGCAATTGCTTAAATAAGAATCATAAATATCGGAAAGCTGACGTCGCTTATCAAGCATCCTCTGTAAGTAGGGGAGAAGTGCCAACCCCATTGCTGCATGCAATTCTGAATTTTTGGCATTAATCCCTAGTTCGTAATGGTTGTCTCCAATGTGTCCAAAACGTTTTTGCAAGTCTAGCTTGGCGGAAACACGTTTACTCTTAACAACGCATCCCCCACCTTCCGCAGTGTGGAATACTTTTGTCGCATGAAACGAGAGAGTGGTAATATCTCCATATGATAGCAAGGACTGCCCCTTGTAATTAGAGGTAAAGGCATGCGCACCATCATAGATAACTCTTAAACTATGCTTCTTAGCAATTTCCGCTATCATCTCAACATCACAGGCGTAGCCAAAAACATGAACTGCCAAGATAGCCTTTGTTCTTGGTGTTATTGCAGATTCAATCAAGTTTGCATCTATGCACAGACTAGCTTGATCAATATCAACAAATATTGGAGTGTTTCTTTCCCATAAAATGCTAGACACAGTTGCAACGTATGTAAATGGTGTTACAATGATTTCACTATCAACAATATCCAATGCCCTGAGGGCCAACTGGAGGGAAACAGTTCCATTCGTTAGGTAATGAAAATGTTCCACTCCTAATAGGTTTTTTATGCAATCTTCAAGCTCTGTAAGCAATTCACCTTGGTTGGTTAGATGCTGACTATCCCAAACCCTCTTTAGGTACTGAGTATATTCATCAAGAGGAGGAAGAAATGGTTTAGCTACATGTATCACTTGTAATCACCTTTTGTTTCAGAGTACTCAAAATAAGGTTGCTTATTTGTGCCTGAATTGCTTCACATAATACCTTTTGCAGTTATTCTCAAAAATAAAACTATCCAAAGGAAAGTAAGGGGCATGTTCACGCTATTTAAGACTGTGTTTCAAAATTTTAGAAAGAATTATATGTGAGTACCTAAATTCTGTGCTCCCTGCATCTCTATTTTTATAGGGGATACTTTACGAATTGAAGTAAATCAATGTGTCGATTCTGAAGTTTTAAATTGAATGTCTTTGAGCTTGTAGCCGCGTTTTAGCATCTCTTGCTTAATGAG
>CAYPIB010000184.1:2947-3167 GCA_964410675.1 uncultured Roseburia sp. | reverse complement strand
TGCCTGCAATACTAGCGACACTGCTTCCGGAATGGTCATAAAGTATCGGATAATATCCGGATGTGTCACTGTAACCGGACCTCCTTCGGCAATCTGCTTTTTAAAAAGCGGAATTACACTCCCGTTACTGCCGAGTACATTACCAAAACGCACTGCTACAAATTCAGTTTTATAGTAATGATCCAGTGTCTGGATAATCATCTCACAGATACGCTTCGAT
>CAYPIB010000184.1:0-2912 GCA_964410675.1 uncultured Roseburia sp. | reverse complement strand
AAACGCTCTACTTGATACCTGCCCGCAGCCGAAGCAGTTTTATATGTTCCAAATACATTGTTTTTAATTGCTTCATTTGGACTCTCCTCCATGAGAGGTACATGCTTATGTGCCGCTGCATGGTATACAATATTTGGTTGATATGTTTTCATAATATTTTTCACACGATTCGTATTTCTTACCGATGCAATCAATACAATAAGATCCAACTGCGGATATTTACGTTTTAATTCCTGCTGGATTTCATATGCATTATTTTCATAAATATCCAGGATAATTAACCGTTTTACATTATGACTTGCAAGCTGGCGGCATATTTCGCTGCCAATGGAACCGCCACCGCCGGTAACAAGTATTACCTTACCTTGAACGTATCCTAAAATCTCATCTAAATTAACCGAAATGCTTTCTCTGCCAAGTAAATCTGCCACATCAACATCACGCAGCCTTCTAATCGCAGTTTTATCATTAATTAATTCATATAAACCAGGAACAGACTGCAGCTTGCAGCCGGTCTCCTTACAAATATTCAAAATTTCTCTTTTTTCTTGCGGGCTTGCCGACGGAATTGCAAAAATAATCCGGCTAATACCATATTTTTGGACATTCGAAGCGATTTCATAGCGGTTTCCGACGATTGGTATTCCTTCCAGCAGACGTCCCTTTTTGTATGGACTATCATCAATGATGCAACATATTTTAGTATGTATATCAGAGCGGTTAAACAGTTCTCTTAGTAACATCCGCCCCGTATTACCAGCACCGATAATCATAACCCGATCTATTACATTATCTTTTTCCTGCAGACGTCCATTTATATAAAAACGTAAAATACGATAAGAAAAACGTATTCCGGTCGTCATACATACGCTTAAAACATACCCCATAAAATAATATGTTCTGGGCATATGCAGATCCATAAACAATATTCCCGCCAGATATACTACTATCAGCAATAAATATGCCGATATAATTCTGCGCACCTCAGCAATGCTTGCCATCTTCCATATACTATGGTATAGCCGCATAATATAAAACACTACAATTGTTGCTCCTATCCAAAATGGCATTGACCAAAAATATCCCGTCAAATATCGTTCAGGAATTTTAGAGAATATAAAATCAAACCGAAGCAGCAAAGCCAGAAAATATGAACAAATTATAGAAATAACATCCATAAATGCTAACAGTATTGCTTTTGTAATCCAATAATAATTAATTGTACTTAATTTCTCTTTATCCACTTTTACACATCCTACATTTGTCTATCTCTTTCTATTTCTTTTAAAAAATACCGTAACACCCACAAAAAATGTAATGATGGCGGCCACTATCGCCATATATGGATCTACCACTGCCATAATTTCCTTACCTCTGCTCTTGCACTTTATGCTTTCTCATTTTCGTATTTCTCATAATTTGCATAGTATCCTTTGTAATAACCCTTATAGTAACCTTTATAACGTCCCTTTTGCATTTGAACTTTATTCAACACAGCCCCTAATATACGAATACCTGTTACCTCCAGCTGCTTTTTTACATCCTGTACAAAACGGTAACTAATCGTATTACTTGCTATTACCAGCACTGCTCCATCACACTTGGGGGCAATCACTGCGGTGTCAATCACACTGCCAAGCGGCGGCGAGTCAATAATAACAATATCATATTGCTCTCTCGCATAAGCAAGCAGCTTGTCAAAATATTTGTTTCCCAAAAGCTCTGTTGGATTAGGCGTAACAGGACCGGCAACCATAATATCCAGCTTATCTATATTTGTCTCATAGATAGCCTCCTGCATCGTACACTGTCCCGACAGATAATGGGATACCCCCTTGATACTTCCCTTTGCCTGCATCGAGTGCCTTCCCACTAATACTGATTTACGCAAATCGGCATCTATCAAAAGAACTCTTTTACCATTTTCACACAAAGCCATTGCCAAGTTCATTGAAACAGTACTCTTCCCCTCATTTGGGGTACAGCTTGTTAATAAAATTACCTTTATATCATCACCACAGAATTGTAAGTTTGTCCGAAGGGAATTCAAAGCTTCTTTTCGACCATAATCCTGTTCATCCAATTGTCCGATTTCCAATTTGTTTCCCATCTCTACTTACTCCTCCTTTTACTTTTCTTTAATCTTTTACTTGCCTGTTTTTCTTCCTCACTCATTGGAATCGACGCTAAAGTATTCAGTCCCAAATATTTCTCGATATCATCCGAAGTTTTTATAGTATCATTAATTAAATATAATACAATTATGATAGCGCCTGCAATAAATAATCCTAATATCGCACCAATTACTGTATTTCTCGCTACATGAATATTGACCGGCTTGTCCCCAGTATTTCCATATTCCACTACACTCGGCTCATCGGTCCGCATAATCTTTGAGATACTGCTCTTAGATACTGCAATAAATTCATCCACTATTGCCTTTGCTGTATCCGGCTCAGCAGCATTAACAGTAATAACTAAAAGCCTTGTATTATTAGGATTACTAATGCTGATTTGTTCCAATACATCCTCATATGAACTTTGTAAGTTTAAATTTTGAATTACGGTATCCACTACCGGCCGGCTTTGAACTAATTCAATATAGTCCTGCGTAAGCTGTGTTCCTACTTGTATATCTGCTAAGCTCGTTAATGATGTTGACTTTGTCAGAATGTATAGCTTTCCGGTTGAACTATATAACGGTTGAATTAAAAAACTAGTATATCCATATAACAATCCAGCAAAAACCAGCATGGATAAAAATAAAACAAGCAATTTACTTCTTAATAAAAATAAAATTTCTACAATATCTATTTCATCATTATTTATAATTTGATTATTGTTTTGATTCATAACTTTCTCCAATACCTAATAACCTTTGTGGGTTTTCATAAAAGATACGATTAAGTATC
>CAYPIB010000183.1:1539-3175 GCA_964410675.1 uncultured Roseburia sp. | reverse complement strand
TTCTGTGCTAAAAACGGGATACATACTGTTTTTCATAAGTGCTTACGAGAATTTGAACCAATTGTACAAAAATACTTCTCTGTCAACACTTCTATTTTTATTTCACTTTTAGATGATATACGTTTTCTCACTGCCGGAGTTCGTTTTATTCTCTTTATGCGTGAAAAGGGGTTCCCAATGTGCCGGCCGACAATTGCGTCAATTCAGGAAAAACGATGTGATTTAAATCAGGTTTATAATCCAAAGCTTGCTCTGAGAGGAGTTGAGAAGACCATTGTATCAAATGAGTTTAGCTATGATGATGACGGTCGTTTTTATCTTGTAACCGGACCCAATCATGGCGGTAAATCTATTTTTGCATACTCTGTTGCAACTGCACAGGCACTCTTCCAGCTCGGTCTTTATGTACCGGCGGTTTCTGCACATATCAGTCCGGCAACAGGCATTTTTACACACTTTCCTGCCTCTGATGAAAATAATTACGGCAAAGGCCGTCTGGAAAGCGAATGTGCACGCTTAGGCAAGATTATGAAGCAGCTAAGTGATACCGATTTACTTTTTATGGATGAATCATTTTCCAGTACAAGCGGTTTAGAAGCAGGATATATCGCTTCCGAAGTATTAACCGGAATCGGCATTCTAGGCTGCGGCGGCATTTTTGTTACACATATTCATGACTTACCCCAGCAAGTTGCCGCATACAATTCCCATCCTCAAAATAAAGGAAGGATTGATAACCTTGTTGCCCAAATGGAAGACCGTGACAATGGCACGCGAAGCTATAAGGTCGTTCGTTCCACTCCGGAAGGGCTCAGTTATGCAAAGGATATTGCATCTCAGTATGGACTAAATTTAGAAGGGATTTTGAAGCATGCAGTGGAATAAGAAAGAAAACTTTCACCTGTTAGAGTGCTCCCATGGCGCACGAACTAAAAAAACGGCACAGCCCTAAAGGCTATGCCGTACTTTTTGTTATATTATTTTGCTGCCATTTCAGCTTTTAATTTTTCTGTTAAAGCAGGTAAAATATTGTGTAAATCACCAACAATACCATAATCCGCTACATCAAAGATAGGAGCTGTTGCGTCTTTGTTGATTGCAATAATAAAATCAGATTCTTCCATACCAGCTAAATGCTGAATAGCACCGGAAATGCCAACGGCAATGTATACGTTAGGACGAACTGTTTTACCGGTCTGGCCAACCTGAAGGTCTTTACATTCCCAGCCAGCGTCTACAACTGCACGTGAGCAGCTTACTGTTCCGCCTAATACATCTGCTAAATCTTTAAGAAGCTTAAAGTTTTCTCCGCATCCAACACCACGACCGCCGGATACTAAAATATTAGCTTCCATAATATCAACAGTTTCAGTTACAGATTTTACTACTTCAAGAATTTCAACATATTTATCATTTGGTGTAAATCCTGGGTTGAATTCTTCAACAACAGCTTTTGCACCAACTGCTCTCTCTGCTTTCTGCATAACACCCGGACGAACAGTCGCCATCTGTGGACGGAACTTTGGACATGCAATTGTTGCAATTGTGTTGCCACCGAATGCAGGACGAGTCATTAATAACTGATTATGAAGCTGTTCTCTGCCCGGAATTGGGTTGATTGGGAAATCACCAATTT
>CAYPIB010000183.1:0-1529 GCA_964410675.1 uncultured Roseburia sp. | reverse complement strand
ACGGTACAGTCTGCTGTTAAACCAGTATGAACTCTAGCAGATACTCTAGGACCTAAATCTCTGCCGATTGCAGTTGCACCTACTAAAAAGATTTCTGGTTTATATTTTTCAATGACAGAAGCCAACGCATGTGTATATGGCTCTGTACGATATTCCTTTAATTCAGGATCATCTACTACTATAACTTTGTCAGCACCATATTCAGCTAATTCATCTGCTAAACCTTTGACATCACTGCCCACTAATACAGCAGTTACTTCTGTGCCTAAATCCTTTGCTAAATCTTTACCCTTTCCAATTAATTCTAAAGCAATACCATTAATTGTGTTATCCACCTGCTGGGCAAAGACAAATACTCCTTTATATGCTTCTAAACTCATTTTTTTCACCACGCTTTTCTCTTATTTTATTAGATGACATGTTTTACTTTTAACTTGTCAATAATGAAGTCAACCGCTTCCGTAGTATCTAATTCTACTACTTCTCCTGCGCCTTTTCTAACCTTATCAGATGCTTTTGCAATCTGAGTAGGTGAACCTGCAAGACCAAGATTAGAATCTTCAACATCTACTAAATCAGCTCTTCCCCATACTGTAATTTCAGATTTATAAGCATCAAAAATTCCGCCCGGAGTCATATAACGAGGCTCGTTTAATTCAGATAAAGCAGTCACTAAGCAAGGCATTTTAGCTTTTAATACGTGATACCTGTCATCATACTGACGTTCAACAATTACGCTGTCACCCTCTACTTTGATATCCTGCGCATAAGAGATTACAGGAATTCCCAAGTGCTCGGAAATCTGAGGACCTACCTGAGCGGTATCACCGTCGATAGCCTGACGTCCGGTAATAATTAAATCATATTCTAATTTACGGATGGCACCTGCCAATGTCTGAGATGTTGCCCAAGTATCTGCACCGCCTAATACACGGTCCGTTACAAGGACACCCTTGTCCGCACCCATTGCAATAGCTTCTCTAAGTACTTCCTCAGCCTTTGGAAGTCCCATTGTTATAACAGTAACTTCTGCACCATGCTGATCTTTTAATCTAAGTGCTGCTTCTAATCCTGCTTTATCATCAGGATTCATGATTGTAAGCATTGCACCTCTATCAAGCGTACCATCTGGATTAAATTTTACGCCGCCTTTAGTATCCGGTACCTGTTTAATACAAACAACTATTTTCACTGTCGTTCACTCCTTATAATTTATTTTCGATTTTCTATATTGAAAAATACTGCTGCTTATTTAAGCAGATTTGCGGAGATTACCATTCTTTGTACTTCACTTGTTCCTTCATAGATTTCAGTAATCTTAGCATCACGCATCATGCGCTCTACATCATATTCTCTTGTATAACCATAACCACCATGTAACTGTACCGCTTTTGTTGTAATTTCCATAGCAGCTTCGGCAGCATACAGCTTTGCCATAGCAGCTTCAACAGAATAAACCTTCTTTGTTGCTTTTGCCATTGCTGCTTTGTAAACAAATAACTGTGCCGCCTCAGCCTTTGTTGCCATAT
>CAYPIB010000182.1:0-3186 GCA_964410675.1 uncultured Roseburia sp. | reverse complement strand
GATTGTTATTCCGTTTGAAGCAAAAATTGAGGGACGCAGTGATGTGAAGAACTATGCCGACTATTTATATAGTGAAGCGGGTGGTGCCATTTTATCTTGGATGATAGAAGGTGCACAAAAAGTGATCGCATCAGATTTTAAGATTCCACTCCCTCAAAAGGTAAAAGATGCTATAGAAGAATACAAAGAAAGTAACGATTGGCTGGGTCAATTCCTCAATGAATGTTGTGAGTTGGATACTTCTTTTATGGAAAAGTCTGGCCCATTGTATGAAGAATATCGAGCTTTCTGTTTTAGAACAGGTGAATATGCTCGAAGCACCACTGATTTTTATGCAGCACTGTCTACAGAAGGTTTTGCACGTCGACGTCGGAGTGATGGAAATTACATCCAAGGATTGAAGTTAAATTCAGAATTTTCATAGAACGTGATAGTAACAGCGTTAGTGGAGGTTGTGGAACCTATATACTTAACTTTTCTATATAGAAGAAAAATAAAAGTATATATATAAGAGTTATATATAGGACCAGCACAACCTCCACAAATAGCGCTATAACAACATTTATCATCGAGGAGATAATATGCCAAAAATAAGTGAACGAAAAATTGAAGATCAATTAGTGAAAGCTGTTAGAGGACAGAATGGTTTGTGCTTGAAGATTAATTCAACAAGCATGACTGGTTTACCGGATCGCTTACTATTATTACCAGGAGGAAAACTTGCCTTTGTAGAAGTGAAGCGTCCTGGTGGGAAGCCAAGACTGATACAAATAAAGCGAATGAATGAATTAAAACAGTTAGGTTTCCACTGTTATGTACTTGATCGCTTAGAAGATATTCAAACCATTATTGAGGAGGTGTTAGCCATTGGAATTTAAACCTTATCCTTACCAATCATCGATGATCGATTATATTGAAACGAATGACGTAAGTGCATTGTTTTTAGCTATGGGTTTAGGAAAAACAGTGATCACCTTATCTGCAATACAAAATCTGTTATTTGATTCCTTTGAAATAAAGAAGGTTTTAATTATTGCGCCAATTCGAGTCGCAAGAGATACCTGGCCAGATGAGTGTGAGAAATGGGAGCACCTACACTTACTTCGTTATGCAACAGTCATTGGTAGTGTGAATGAACGCATCCAAGCCTTACAAAAAAAAGCAGATATCTATTTTATTAACCGAGAGAATATCGATTGGTTGGTCAATAAGTCTGAGATGCCCTTTGATTTTGACATGGTTGTGATCGATGAACTGTCCAGCTTTAAGTCGCACACTGCTAAACGATTTAAAGCCTTGGTGCAGGTTCGTCCATATATTAAGCGCATCGTTGGTTTAACAGGAACTCCTTCCAGTAACGGTTTGATGGATTTATGGGCACCGTTTCGAATTTTAGATAAAGGGGAGCGTTTAGGTCGATTCATTACGCACTATCGTCAAACATACTTTGAACCGGATAAACGAAATGGCATGATCATTTATTCTTATAAATTAAGGCAGGGATCAGAAGAAGCCATTTATGAAAAAATTAGTGACATCACTGTTTCGATGAAAGCAGAAGATTATCTCGTTATGCCTGAACTTATGATGAATCAAGTAACGGTTGAACTATCCAAGAAAGAACAGGACATCTATGATCAGCTCAAAAAAGAAATGTTAGTGACGCTAAAAGATAAAGAAATTGATGCGGTGAATGCAGCGGTCCTTTCTGGCAAGTTACTCCAGATGGCCAGTGGCAATATATATGACGAGGATAAAAAGTCTATCCATGTACATGATAAAAAACTGGATGCACTAGAAGATTTAATTGAAGGGGCGAATGGCAAACCATTACTTGTCACTTATTGGTTTAAACATGAGTTGTATCGCATTAAAGAACGATTTGATATAAGAGAACTAAAAACAAAACAAGATTTTAAGGATTGGAATAATGGCGAGATTCCAGTCGCGATCATCCATCCGGCAAGTGCAGGGCATGGTTTGAATCTACAAAGTGGAGGATCAACACTCGTTTGGTTTAGCTTAACTTGGTCACTGGAATTGTATGAACAAACAAACGCGAGATTATATCGCCAAGGGCAAACTGAAAGTGTTGTCATCCATCACATTGTCGCAAAGAACACCTTGGATGAATATGTCTTAAAAGCGCTACAAAATAAAAGTAAAAGTCAGAATGCATTGATTGATGCTGTGAAAGCAGACTTGGAGGTGAGTTAATGGAAAATGAAAATGCATATGAACGGTTAGCTCATGGAATTATTTTACAAGCCGTAAAAGATTATCGAAAAGCATGTGGTCAGTTAAAACGAAACTTTAATAATGATGTCGCATATCGTCAATACATTTCATGTAAAACATTTTTCTTATCCGAATGGTTTAGGGATTTATCAAATGTTGATGGTGAATTGTTACTGAACAACCTAAACAAGGAGGTTGATGTATTTGACCGCTAAGAAATACCTGCAGCAAGCTTTTTATTTAGACCATCAAATCAACAGTAAGATTGAACAGATTGATACGTTAAACACCTTAGCTCAAAAGGCGACGAGCACGTTGTCTGATATGCCCAAAGCGCCTGGTCGCAATACGTCTCGCTTAGAAGACATCATCGTAAAGATCGTGATGCTCGAAGAAGAAATCAACAAAGAAATTAATACTCTCGTTGATACGAAAGTTCAGATTATAGAAATCATCAAAGAAATAAGTGACAAAGAACAACAGATGGTTCTAGAAAAACGCTATTTAAACTTTCTACCCTTTGAACAAATCGCGGTTGACTTAAACTTTAGTATCCAACACGTCTTTCGTATCCATAAAAAAGCACTATCAGAGATTGAACCGGTTATAAATAATATATATTCACATGGAAAATAAGTAGGGTAATGAAATTGTTTAAGAAGTTGGTGAGATGTTAGATTCAAGAGTAAATAATAATCAAGCATAAAAGCCAAGCAACCACCCAAAATAATGAGAGGTTACTTGGCTTTTATGACTAACAAATTCTGCTAAGTGGTTACACCTCATTATCTTTTTTCACACTTAACAGTAACCTTCCCGTTCAGACCAGTTTCGAATGTTACATTATAATCTTTGTGGAGGGCATATATTGTTAAAATCCCACCGATTCCCAGGGCAACAAGAGCTACTTGAGGTCCACCAATTGCTGTTGTCGCTCCAGCAGCTAAA
>CAYPIB010000181.1:0-3191 GCA_964410675.1 uncultured Roseburia sp. | reverse complement strand
CTGCACATGCTTTTAACGCTTAAGGGCTCATTGCAATGCTTAGAAAAACGGGCTTTCAAAGCACTTAGGGAGAGGGTCGCCACGCAGGAAATGAATTTCGCACCCCCTCGCAAATACTATCCGATCATTACCTTCTCCTCCGGCAGCAAGATCGGTGCCACCTTCCTTCTCTCCATAAAGGAAAGTGCAAAAGACATACTTCCGATCCGGCCGCAGTACATCAACGTAATAATAATTAATCTCGAAATTGAATTTAACTCTCTTGTAACACCGGTACTCATACCAACCGTGCCAATTGCTGAACAAACCTCAAACAAAATATCATCCATAGGAAGCGGCTGCAAAGCACAAATAGCAATCGCAGCCGTTAGAATCAGTGTCATACTGATTGTAACAACAATACTGGCCTTTTTAACTGCTTCCTCGGAAAAACGTCTGCCAAAAACATTATAGCTCTTTTCTCCGCGCAAACTTGCAATTACATACACTAATAATACCACAATCGTGATTGTTTTTACACCCCCTGCCGTAGAGCCGGGGCTGCCGCCGATAACCATAAGCACCATCGTTAAAAGCATCGAGCTCTGGGTTAGAGAACCGGTATCAATCGTATTAAAGCCAGCTGTTCTGGCCGTTACAGAGCTGAATGCCGAACTTAAAATCCGCTCTTGTGCGCCCATCCCCTTCATTAGATTATTTCTTTCGAAAATCATGAAAAGAATGGTGCCAAAAATTATTAAAAACAAACTTGCACTTATGACTACCTTGGAATGCAATGAATATTTATTAAAATGAAATTTGTATTGCTTCACATCCAGCCATACCGTAAAGCCAATGCCGCCGATTGTAATGAGCAGCATGATAACTACATTGACAAGTATATCATTGCTATAGGCAGTTACAGAAGCATATTCTCCATATACATTTCCCAGTACATCAAAACCGCCATTGCAAAAAGCTGAAATACTGTGAAAAACTCCATAATAAATTCCTTTTAGAAAGCCAAACTGCGGAATAAACCGCATCGAGAGAAGTACCGCTCCCGTACCTTCAATGATTGCTGTACCGATGATTGCACTTTTTGCCAGCTTTACAATTCCACCAACCTGATTTGTATTTAAACTCTCCTGCAAAATCGAGCGGGTTGAAAGTGAAATCCTCTTTCTTAAAAACATGGCAAATAAAACTCCCATTGTCATAAATCCAAGTCCTCCGACCTGAATCATTAAAATGATAACAATCTGCCCAAATAGTGTCCAGTGTGATCCTGTATCCACTACGATGAGTCCCGTTACGCAAGTAGTGCTTGTCGCTGTAAACAACGCTTCAATGGGGGTTGTTGACTCTCCCTCCACTGTCGCCGCCGGTAATAATAATAACAGTGTCCCTGTTAAGATGACAAGAAAATATCCCAGTGCAATAATACGGGCATAACTCAGCCGATTGTGAATTTTTAAACCCATAATAGATGAAACCCCTTTCTATATTAAGTATTGGTATTTGTGAAACTCATTTCTGAGTGGCGGCTCCCGCTAATAGTACTGTTCAATGCCCGTTTTTCTAAGCATTCCAATGAGCCCTTACGTGCTAAAAGCATGTGCAGCAGTGGTGGAAGCCGTCACTCAAAAATGAGTTTCACATGGCATATACTATCATACTTTATGCAAAAAGGGTGCTAAGGTTGTATTAAGATGTTTCTTATCGGAATTTCATTGAAATAGGGCTTTTGTAACGGTAGTGGTTACAAAAGCCCTGCCTTACATTTAAAAATCTTACGTAAATTGGTTTCGCTCTTTATTATATGCATAATTGATTGTTTTTAATTTCTTTTCAAGTTCCTCTTTGTTTAATTGGATATCTTCGCACATTGTTTCTAAGCTTTCGTAATAGTCTCTCAGCTTTAAGTTGACATAACTCAAAAGCATTACCGGATCTTTTGGGATCATTTTATATTTCCTTTCTTTTTGCCACTAATTCCTCATTTACTACATCTATTACAATCACATCTTTTGGCACTACCTGATCAGCCAAAATTAGTTTTGCTGCTAGTGTTTCCACACTTTTTTGCATAAATCGTTTCAATGGTCTTGCTCCATAAACAGGGTCATAGCCATTATCTAAAATATACTTTTCGGCTTCATCTGTCATCGAAATGGTAAGTTCTTTATCTTCAAGTCTCAGGTTCACATCCGCAAGCAAAAGCTTTATAATTTGGCCGATATTATTTTTAGTAAGCGGCTTAAATAAGATTGTTTCATCGAGTCGATTTAAAAATTCCGGCCTGAAGTGCATTCGCAGCTCATTCATAACAAGTGATTCGCTCTCCTTGCTGATTTCACCTTCTTCACTGATTCCTTCCAAAAGATACTGCGCCCCTATATTTGAGGTCATGATTAAAATAGTATTTTTAAAATCTACGGTACGTCCCTGTGAGTCCGTAATACGCCCATCGTCAAGTACCTGGAGAAGGACATTAAATACATCCGGATGTGCCTTTTCAATTTCATCAAATAGTATGACCGAGTATGGTTTTCTGCGGACTGCCTCTGTTAATTGTCCGCCTTCATCATATCCGACATATCCCGGAGGTGCTCCGACTAATCTGGATACCGAAAACTTCTCCATATATTCACTCATATCAATTCTTACCATATTGGATTCATCATCAAACAATGCTGCTGCAAGTGCTTTGGCAAGCTCTGTTTTACCAACGCCCGTAGGTCCTAAAAATAAGAAGGAACCGATTGGCTTTGTCGGGTCTTTGATTCCGGCTTTTGAGCGGATAATAGCCTCTGTTACCTTTGTAACGCCTTCCTCCTGACCGACTACCCTTTTATGCAGTTCCGTATCGAGATGAAGCGTTTTATTTCTTTCGCTTTCGGTTAGCTTGACAACCGGTATTCCTGTCCAGCGGGAAATAATCTTAGCGATTTCTTCATCGTCTACCGATTCATGCAAAAGTCTGCGGTCGGCATTTCTAGAGTTAACCTCTTCTATTTCAAGCTGTTTTTTTAATGCCGGTAGTCTTCCATAACTTAATTCCGCTGCCTTTTCTAAATTCCCCTCTCTCTGGGCAATTTGTATTTCATTGTTCATTACTTCAATATCTTCACGCAGCTTTTGGAGCTTTGCAACTGAATTTTTTTCATTTTCCCATGTCGCCTTTTGCGATTCTAATTCTTCCTTACATT
>CAYPIB010000180.1:0-3211 GCA_964410675.1 uncultured Roseburia sp. | reverse complement strand
ATTACGACTTATGATGAGTATCTTGAAAGTGATGAGCTGGCAAGAAAACGTACTGTCTACACGGCAAATAAAGAGGACGATGAGAATTAACAGCTAGTCGGAGGAAATATACTATGGAAATTGTTGATTTACATGTCCACTCGACTAAATCTGACGGCAGCTATACTCCCGCCCAGCTTGTCGACTATGCTCTTACAAAAGGCTTAACCGCCTTTGCCTTAACCGACCATGACACAACCGAAGGTATCGATGAAGCAATCAATGCCGCAACCGATAAAAATATTGAAGTAATACCCGGAATTGAATTTTCAACCGAATACGAGGGAAAGGACATTCACATTATCGGGCTTTACATTGACTATAAAGGTGATAATTTTCAACATTATTTAAAGCAGTTTCAGGCTTCCCGTACACTCCGCAATAAGAAAATGTGTCAGAAGCTGACAGAACATGGTATCCCGCTGACTTATGAGAACTTAATCGAGTACTTTCCAGGCGCTGTCATCACAAGAGCACATTATGCTAAATATCTATGGGAAAAGGGATATGTCTCCAATATGAAACAGGCATTTGAACGTTATATCGGAGATCATGCCCCCTGCTTTTTACCACGGGAAAAGGTAACTCCAACCCAGGCAATAGAATTAATCTTAAGTTCCGGCGGTATACCGATTCTGGCACACCCGACTTTATACCACCTAAGCAGCCGGAGGTTAGAGCAATTAATTAAAACGCTTAAGGAAGCCGGATTAATTGCAATTGAGTGTATATACAGTACCTATTCACCCGCAGAAGAGCGTCATATGAAAGCACTTGCCTTAAAATACGATCTCCTTCCATCCGGCGGCTCAGATTTTCACGGCACAACAAAGCCCGGTCTTGATTTAGCAGTTGGTTATGGAAAGTTATTTATTCCCTATGAAATATTGTTTAATTTAAAAAGTAAAAGGTAATTTTAATGAAATATTCAATTTTTTTCTCAGATATGGACGGTACGCTGTTAGACGACAACAAAAATATCTCTGCTGCTGTCTATCACGCAATTGATGATTACACAAAAGCAGGCGGCCGCCTCGTATTATCAAGCGGACGTCCGCTTAACAGTATTTTAGAAACAAAAGATAAACTCAGGCTTTCTTATCCTAATATGTACGTAATTGCGTATAATGGGGGAATGCTATATGACTGTGATGCCAAAAGGACATTGTTAGAAGAACATATTTCTCTTTCTGACATTCAAATTGTCTTGAATCTGGCTCGTGAAATGGGTATTCACTGCCAAACCTATTCTGATACGCATATCCTTTCAGAATCAGATAACGACTATATATGTGCCTATCGTAAAAGCATTCATCTGCCCCTGCTGGTTGAAAAGGAAATACCAGCTTATCTTTTTTCGATTAACCAAACTCCTTTTAAGCTTTTGGCCATCGATAAAGACAGACATATACTTGAAACATTTAATATAGCCGTAGAAAAAGAAACAAATCAGCGTTTATATGCCTTATTTTCTGCAAAATATCCGGATGTTATTTATTCCGAAATTATACCAAAGCAAACCTCGAAGGGGCGGGCAATTGCTTATTTATGTGATTATTTACATATCCCCGCTCAAAATTCTGTTGCTGCCGGAGATGCCGCTAACGACTCTTCGATGCTCCAGGCTGCCGGCATTGGTGTTGCAATGAAAAATGCCGAAACAAGTGTAAAAGCAATATCAGACTATATCACAACAAAAACAAATAATGAAGATGGAATATTGGAAGTGTTTGAAAAATGGCTGAATATCACTTTATCGTAAATCCCAACGCGCGTTCCAAAAAAGGAATCGTAATATGGAAAAAATTAAAAGAATATTTAACACAATCACAGATTGATTATAATGAATATTTGACACTGGCACCTGACCATGCCAGGAAGCTTGCTAAACAGCTTTCTGCACTAGATAATCCAATTATTCTTATCGTTTTAGGCGGTGACGGTACTTTAAATGAAGTAATCAACGGTATCACTCACTTTGAAAATATCACACTAGCCTATATTCCAATTGGGTCCAGTAATGATTTTGCCAGAGCGCTGCACCTTTCAAAAGATCCCTTTACTTCCCTGCAAACGATTCTTTCACCGACTACTTATTGTAAGCTGGATTATGGTACGGTAACTTATGGTGATGACTTAACACATGTCAGACGTTTCTTAATTAGTGGCGGGCTTGGTTTTGATGCCGGCGTTTGTTATGAAACAAATGCGTCTCCTCTGAAAAAAATTCTAAATCATTTACACTTAGGCAAATTGACATATGGATTAATCGCACTAAAACAGCTAGCTATGACACCCTATGCAAAAGGTAACTTAATGCTTGACAACGAAAAGAAAATTAAACTAAATCGTCTTTTTTTCTTATCTATACATAATACATGTTTTGAAGGAGGCGGCTTTATGTTTTGCCCTAATGCCACCCCCTTCGATCATAAATTAGATATTTGTATCGCCGATAGACTTCCAAGACTTTTTACGCCTTTCCTAATTCCTATGGCACTGAAGGGATGGCATACAAAAAGCAAATATATCAAAACCTATCAATTTGATCAAGCTGTTTTATCAGTAGAGACACCTCTCTATCTCCATACCGACGGCGAAACATGTTTAGTGCCATCTTCCGGAAGTGAGGATACACAGCTCAAGCACACGAAAGCAATGTTTTCCATCTCCAAAGAACAAATACCATTTATACTAAATTAATAAAATTACAAACCAGTTTCGTGAATTTCTAAATAAAAAAAGTCCATATGGACTTTTTTTATGCCTCGACGATAAGATAACGGCCATCTCCAACCGCAAATACCTCTGATGCTTCTAAAATATCTTCTTTTGTCATTTCCTCCAAATCAGTTCCCTCTTCACTAAAGTAATTCCATACCTCATCAATACCATTCACTACAATAGCCAAAAAATCCTCTAAAAAATCCTTTGCCTCCTCCTTATTTTCTGCAACCTTCTCCGGAAAAAGCTGAAGCTGCTTCTCCAAAAAGCACTCCAATACTGCATCATCATAATTTTGCATAATTACCCTCCTTTTTGATTTTTATTTTTTTATCTTTTTGTTTTTATCTTTTAATTTTTTATAATCACAGTGTATAGACTTTTGCGAAACTCATTTCTGGGTGGCGGCTCTTACTAACCGTACTTTGGAATGCCCTCTTTTCTATGG
>CAYPIB010000179.1:0-3339 GCA_964410675.1 uncultured Roseburia sp. | reverse complement strand
AAGTTGGTAAATCATTTAGAAATGAGATTACACCAGGTAACTTTATTTTCCGTACTAGAGAGTTTGAACAGATGGAATTAGAATTTTTCTGTGAACCGGATACCGATTTAGAATGGTTTGCATATTGGAAGCAATTTTGTATTGACTGGCTAAAAGCTCTTGGAATTAAAGAGGAAGAAATGCGTGTCAGGGATCATGATGCAAAGGAGCTGTCCTTTTACTCTAAGGCAACGACTGATATTGAATTCTTATTCCCATTTGGCTGGGGTGAGCTTTGGGGAATTGCCGACCGGACAGATTATGATTTAACACAGCATCAAAATACATCAGGTCAGGATATGACATATTTTGACGACCAGAAAAATTGGCGCTATGTTCCTTATGTAGTAGAGCCATCTCTTGGAGCAGACCGTATGGTTTTAGCATTTTTATGTGCAGCCTATGATGAAGAGGAAATTGGCGAGGGTGATATTCGAACAGTTCTTCATTTCCACCCGGCACTTGCACCGGTTAAAATCGGAATACTTCCGCTTTCTAAAAAATTAAATGAAGGTGCAGAAAAGATTTACTTTGAATTATCTAAGAAATATAATTGTGAATTTGATGATCGGGGAAATATTGGTAAGCGTTATAGAAGACAGGATGAAATCGGAACCCCATTCTGTATTACTTATGATTTTGAATCGGTTGAGGATGAATCCGTGACGATTCGTTTCCGTGACAGCATGGAACAGGTTCGGGTTAAAATTGCGGATTTAGATACATACTTTGCCGATAAATTTACATTTTAATTGTGAAAGTAGACTTTTATAATACACTTAGGAGGACGAAATTTTGAAACCGTATGGCGTAAATGAGCTTAGAAGAATGTTTTTAGAGTTCTTTGAGGGCAAGGGGCATTTGGCAATGAAGAGCTTTTCGTTAGTGCCGCATAATGATAATTCCCTTTTATTAATAAATTCCGGTATGGCACCTTTAAAGCCATATTTTACCGGACAGGAAATACCTCCAAGAAATAGAGTGACAACCTGTCAAAAGTGTATTCGTACCGGTGACATTGAAAATATTGGCAAGACAGCCAGACATGGTACTTTTTTTGAAATGCTTGGTAATTTTTCCTTCGGAGACTATTTTAAAAATGAATCAATTGCATGGAGCTGGGAATTTTTAACCGAAACGATAGGTCTTGATCCAAACAGATTGTATCCATCAGTATATTTAGAAGATGACGAGGCATTTGCAATTTGGAATGAAAAAATCGGCATTGCAAAAGAACGTATTTTCCATTTTGGAAAGGAAGATAATTTCTGGGAGCATGGTTCCGGTCCGTGTGGTCCCTGCTCAGAGATTTTTTATGACAGAGGGGAAAAATACGGCTGTGGGGCGCCTGACTGTACAGTAGGCTGTGAATGTGACCGCTTTATTGAAGTATGGAATAACGTATTTACACAATTTAACAGTGATGGTAAAGGTAATTATACGGAATTAGAGCAGAAGAATATTGATACCGGTATGGGACTTGAAAGACTTGCTGTTATTGTACAGGATGTAGATTCTATTTTTGACATTGATACGATATTGGAGCTGCGCCAAAGGGTTTGTGAGTTAACGAAAAAAGAATATAAAAAGAATGATAAATGGGATGTTTCGATACGCATTATTACCGACCATATCCGTTCGGCTACCTTTATGATTTCAGATGGTATTATGCCTACGAATGAAGGCCGCGGCTATGTGCTTCGCCGTATTATAAGACGTGCAGCGCGTCATGGCAGGCTTTTGGGAATTGAAGGAACATTTCTGGCAAACTTAGGCACGACTGTTATTGCAGGAAGTAAGGATGGTTATCCAGAGTTAGAGGAAAAGAAAGATTTTATTTTAAATGTTTTAACACAGGAAGAAAATAAATTTAACAATACAATCGACCAAGGTCTCACAATTTTAACTGAAATGCAAGAGACAATGGAGCGAGAGGGCAAGAAAGAATTATCAGGCAAGGATGCTTTTAAGCTTTATGACACATATGGATTCCCGTTTGATCTGACAATGGAAATCCTAGATGAAAGAGGCTTTAGCGTTGATGAAAAAGGCTTTAGGAATGCCATGAATGAGCAGAAGGAAATGGCTAGAAATGCTCGTAAGGCTACCAATTATATGGGAGCAGATGTGACGGTTTATGAATCAATTGATCCAAGTATTACCTCTTTATTTGTTGGATACGATAAGTTGGAATGCCAGTCAAAGGTAACAGTACTTACGACAGAAACAGAAATTGTTGAAGCTTTAACGGAAGGCGAATCCGGTACTATTATTGTAGATGAGACTACTTTTTATGCGACTATGGGTGGTCAGAATGGTGACGTTGGCATAATTAGCGGAAAAGACGGCGAGTTTATAGTTGCAGATACAATTAAGCTTTTAGGCGGTAGAATCGGACATATTGGTTCTGTAAAAAAAGGTATGATCCAAGTAGGAGAAAACGTTTCTTTAAAAGTAGATACTTCCGGCAGAATGGATACATGCAAAAATCACAGTGCCACTCACTTATTACAAAAGGCACTCAAAACAGTGCTTGGTACGCATGTAGAACAGGCTGGTTCTTATGTTGACAGAGAACGTCTGCGCTTTGATTTCAGCCATTTTGCTGCAATGACAAAGGAAGAAATCCAGAGCGTTGAACAGATTGTAAATAGACAGATTGCTGCATCAATACCGGTTGAAACAAAAGTAATGTCAATTGAAGAAGCAAAAAAATCCGGTGCGCTTGCATTGTTTGGAGAAAAGTATAGCGATGAAGTAAGAGTTGTTAAAATGGATGACTTTTCAATGGAGCTTTGCGGTGGTACTCATGTAAGTAATACAAGCACAATATCTGTATTTAAGATTATTTCTGAAGGCGGAGTTGCTGCGGGAGTAAGACGTATTGAGGCACTTACGGGAAGAGGAGTCTTTGATTATTATAATCATTTGGAAGACATTTTAAATGAGACTGCAAAAGTTTTAAAAACAACAAAAGAAAATACAGCAGAAAAGGCTGAGCATCTTTTAAAAGAAAATAAATTGTTGCAAAGTGAAAATGAATCATTAAAGAGCAAGGCGGCAAAAGAGGCGCTTGGTGATGTCATGGATCAGGTCATTTTAGTTAAGGATGTTAAGCTATTGGCAACAAAGGTTACCGATGTTGACATGAATGGACTGCGTGAACTTGGAGACCAATTAAAAGAAAAACTAGGTGATAGTGTTATTCTTCTTGTATCAGATAAAGATGGCAAGGTAAATCTTGTTGCGATGGCAACAGAAGGAGCCATGAAAAAAGGAGCCCATGCAGGAAATCTTATT
>CAYPIB010000178.1:0-3394 GCA_964410675.1 uncultured Roseburia sp. | reverse complement strand
TGAACGAGATACCGTTGCCACGGAACTGGCAGGACGGGTGGCGCTTTTTGAGCAGGGTATACTGTCTCGCCTATATCTTGAAGCACCGGACATTATCCAAAGCGTTGGGGGTGATACGACCCTTACCACCCCCCTTGTGGACGCTGTCGAAGCGATTATAGGTGACGCCCTGCGTGATTATGCCAAGCTGGAAGGCTTCGACATGCAGATAGATATTTCGCAAGGCATAGCGGATATAGAAGCCTTAGGAGGGGATATGTATGCGGATGATTAAGCATGAAACAACCCCCTATGCCATACGCTATCTTCCTCCTGAGCTTCTGCACTTTTTGCAATCACGAGCAACGGGTGACGGTATTGTGGGCGTGAAGGGGCGCTTTTTTCCGCAAGAGCGGCGAGTATTGCATAAGCGGAAAAAGTGCAAGGTGAGTGCGTGGGCGGCACGGCACAGGGTGGTGCATATGAGTAGCCTGCCCGGACGCTGGCGCAATGAAACAACCCCGCACGTGGCGGGCATTATGGACGCTAGTTTTTACCCTTCGGTACGTAATATTGTTATTTGCAAAACCGTGCAAAGTGCGGGTACCGAGGGCGTTTTAAACTGCATAGGCTACGCCGCAAGCCGTGAACCGGGTCCCATTATGTTCGTCTATGCCGATGAAGCCGCCGCCAATAAAATGGCGGAAAAGCGTATCATCCCCATGTTTCAATCATCACGGGAACTTAAAGGGCTTTTAAGTAAAACGACCAAGGACTTTATCGACGTTATCGGCTCGCCCATCGACATGGCATGGTCGGGCAGTGCCAGTACCCTTTCCAGTACCCCCGTGCGCTATCTGGTGCGGGATGAAATCAACAAGTGGAAGGACGCCAAGGATGAAGCAAGCTCCATGGAACTTGCCAAACAGCGAACGACCACATGGGAAGGGCGTGAAAAAATATGGGATATTTGCACACCCACCACGGAAAAAGGCGCCATTAGCGTTCGCTTGCAAGAATGTGACGTGGTTTTTGAGTTTTGGCCGCAATGCCCTTATTGCAAAACTCACCAGCCCATGCGCTTTGAGCATATTGACTTTTGCGAAGTGACCGACCCCGCCCTTATGGAGCGAGATAGGGCGGCTCGCTACCTGTGTTGTGGTGAAGAATGCGGGGTTCTTTGGGATGATAATGACCGCAATAGCGCCCTTCTTACAGGGGAATGGCGTGATTCGGAAGGTGGGCAAGAGCTTTTTGCTTACCTTGAGGAGCATAACCCCCATGCCATTGGCTTTCATGTGCCTTCGTGGGTATCACGGTTTGTGTCCCTTTCCTCAGCGGCGGCGTCTTTTTTACGCTATAAAAAGACCAATGACCTTGAGGATTTGAAAATATTTCGCAACAAGCATTGCGCCGAAGCATGGGTGGAAGACCTTGCCAACCGTTCAGAAAGTCAAATTCGCCTCCTGTGCGACGATCGTGCCCCCGGCATTGTGCCAAGTGCCATTACCACCAACGAAGGCAAGCGAATGGAACAGGTGGCGGCGCTGGTGTGCGGGGTGGATACGCAAGATAACTCCCTGCCCTATGTGGTGCGTGCTTTTGGCTTTGGGGAAAATGCCACAAGCTGGCTGGTGGATTATGGGCATTTAGCCGATTTTGAAGCGCTGGATACCCTCATGTATAACACCGCCTTTTTGGATGCCGAGGGGAATGAATACACCATTTCCCTAACGGCGCAAGATGCCATGGGCCATAGAACAGCCGATGTCTATGAATTTTGTGCCGATAGGAAAGGGCTTATCATCCCTTGCCAAGGGCGTGCCCGTAGCCTTGCCATACTCAAATATTCCGCACGGGATTTTTACCCCAACACGAGTCGCCGTATTTTGGGCGGGCTGAACCTTGTGCAGCATAACGTCAACTTTTTTAAATCACGGGTGAATAGAGCCCTTGGCACAGCCCCTAACGAGCAGGGAGCCCTTATGCTCCACCGTGAGTTTGATGTCTCAGCCGATGCCCATTTAGACAGCGGCATTGACCTTGTGGGGAGCTATGTTCGGGAAATGCTGGTGGAGTATTATGACTCGGAAAAAGACCTGTGGGTGTGCCCTGATGGAAAGGACAACCATTTTTGGGACTGTGAAGTCTTATGCCAGGTGGCGGCATGGCACTTAGGCGTGCGCCACTGGGCGCATCCCCTCGAAGTGTCCCCAGTACCACAGTCGCCCAAAAAACGAGAGCGGAACCACAATAGCACCCGAAGCACGAACCGCAATACGAGCCGCAATACGAGCCACAATACGAGAAGGAGCAGCCGATGGTAACACGAGTACACGAGTATGAAGGATATGAGGGACGAGAAGGACAGGAACGTACATGGCTAAAAGGCTTAAAAACCATTGCACGCTACCTAGAATGTTCAGAAAAAACAGCCCTCAAGTATATTCGAGAATGCCACTTACCCGCTACCAAAGAGGGCGGGGGCTGGTTAACAAGCCGTGAAGCCATTGATGACTGGCGGACGGAAAAAGTGCAACCTGCAGGGTATATTGAGGAGGAATAAGGATGTTTTCAGGTTATGCGGTGGTTTCTGCTTGCCGTCGGGTTCACATCTGTAGTAGGTTGAATAATAACTTGATTTCTCAAGTGCATAAACAACCTTGGTTCCCCTGATTTTTGGGAAATCCCAAGGGAGAATAAGAATGGCTTTACCACAAGAAAAAACAAATATTCTACATGGCAAACTTAGTCGTATTTTTGATAATGCGACTACGTTGGATGAGTTTTCCCGTCGGCGCTATGAGCGAGAAATATCCGCCATCAAAAAAATTCATTATTCCCGAGGTATTGCACTGGAAGCTCTCCTTGCCGCCATCGATAATGATGTGGAAAAGGTCCTTACCCTTGCAGAAGAGTATATTGCTTTAGACAGTACTGAAGGAACAGGGCTTCTTAACTTTGCTGTTTTATTGAGGGGGCTTGGTAAAGTAATAGAAGCTTATGCAATACTCACTGCAGGCTTCCAAAAATTTCCCCTTGACGCTGCTCTCAGTTATGAGTTGATGACATATGCGCTTAGTCTTGATGATGAAAAAGTTATTAATGAATTAACGTCGAAGTTCCCTGAACGATTCAATGATTTTCGTCTCGATTTCGACTCGACTGCTGAAGAGACTCCCGATGAGCAGATAGTACACTTGCTTCATGAAAGTGTGGGGCAAGGGGCAACCGTTTTGCCTTTCTCTGTAAGAGAGAAAAGAAGAATCGAAGCACTCTTAGACGGGGTGGAAGCAGAGTGAATGCTTATTCCGATTGGTATTTTCCTTCAATTCGTATTCAGCTTAACGTCCTCTTTGACCGTGTTGAAATCTTGGCTGCCAATGACCCTGACGGCTATAAAACCCATCCAATG
>CAYPIB010000177.1:0-3423 GCA_964410675.1 uncultured Roseburia sp. | reverse complement strand
AATGGTACCATTAAGTCATTTGCCGGGGCATTTTCATCTGCACTGTCATACTGGTCATTAATCGCAATAAAGCGTACTCCCAGTGCTGGGAATAGTCTCTCAATATATTTTCCTGTCTCAATGTAGTTTCTCCCAAAGCGTGACAAATCCTTTACTATGACACAGTTTATTTTATTTTCTTTTATATCACGAAGCATTTTTTGAAAAGATGGACGTTCAAAATTTATGCCGCTATATCCATCATCTGCATAATACCGGGCAATTTGCATCTCCGAATTTGTTCTAATATACTCTTCAATGAATTGTTTTTGATTCTCAATGCTGTTACTCTGTGATTTTTGTATGGAAGAAGAAAGATTCTCATCCTCTTTTGATAGACGCAGATAGACACCGCACTGATATGGTATGGATATTTTATTTTTATCACTATACCGTTCCCATTTATTCATTCTCTCTCCGGTTATAAATAGCACAAGCTGCTTTTATCATACTATATGAAAAACACAGATTGTCCTATGAAACCCCTTCACTTACTTTGCCGTTAAGTGAAGGGGTCTGTATTTCCGGTTATGTTATTTTTTCTTTGTATCCTTCTTTTTAAATTGTGTATTTTTACGATATTCTGTTGGCGAAACTCCGTAAGCTGTTTTAAATATTTTCATAAAATGTTTTTCATTTTCGTAACCGATTTTCTGACTGATTTCAATCACCTTTAACTCCGTTTTTTCTAATAGTTCCTTGGCTTTTTCCATCCGAATATCTTTTAAATAATTCACAAAATTGCTTCCTGTATACTGCTTAAACACATAAGAAAACAAAGAATAATTCATTGAAATATGATTGGATACGACTGCCATATTCAAATCCTTTGTGTAGTTTTCCTGTATGTATATTACGGCTTGCTGAATTTTCTGCTTATTCTTATAATCCTCAAATTGACTGTTAAGCTTTTTCACAAATTCCTCTAACCACTTCATCAGGGCTTGTTCATAATCACCGATATTAGGAAACTGATATAATTTTAAAAATTGATTGATTTCAGCAGTATCTGTTTTTAATACAGCTTCATATGTTTTGAGTAATGAAACTAAGAATGAGCCTATTTCATCTTCGATAAAGAGATTCATCTGTCTTCTTGTGTGCCAAAGTTTATTACGAATGGCCTTTAGTGCATTTTCTGCTTTATCAGTACCCAATGTTTGTACGCATGCTTGAATTTGACCATCCTCTTCCTCTAAGACAGAACCTACTACAATCCCCTCTTTATACATGACAAGGTTCTTTTCACTCCAAAAGGATTTCTTACGAGCTTTTACCGCTTCTTCATACCCCTCCCGCAGTTTGTCTAACCCTGTTTTGGGAGAACTGACTCCGACATAGCGATTTGGCCACTCTTGTCCTTGATAAATTTCCAGTGCATCCTTTTCTATTATATATACTTCATGTTCCCCGAGATTACTAATATAAATATACCCTTCCCCAAAAAACATTTCACCACCTTCGTTATTTAAACAGCAGACTACATATTCATGAAAAGAAAAAGTGTCTTCAAATTGACTCATAATAACACTGGATTCTTCCGGCGTCATATTCACATTTTGAATTAAATATTTTAATTGTTGACACCCGATTGTTTTATTATTATCTATATTTATTTTACTTTGGTTGATTTCTGCTTCCAGCTTTTCTAAAATCTGCTTAATACGATTACGTTCTATTGGTTTTAAAAGATAATCCCTTACTCCTAATCTTAACATTTCGATTGCATAGGAGAATTCATCATAACCGCTCACTGCAACGGTCAAAGGCGGGCTGGGAAGCTCCTGCATGGATTTTACCAGTTCAATGCCATTCATTTTAGGCATACGAATATCCGTAAACATAACATCTATATGATGCAGTTGTAGTATATCAAGGGCTGCCTCCCCATTATTACATTCCATAATGGTTTCAACCGGAACACCACACCGCTGTATCATCGTCCGTATTCCCTGGCGTATCAATTTTTCATCCTCTACGATTAAGACTGTATTCATGCTTCCCCCTCCTCATAAGCTTGATGTGTCATCGGTATCCTAACTTGAATCTTAGTATAACAATTTATCTTGGAAGCGATGGAAATACCATATTGTTTTCCAAACTTTACCTTCATTCTATCTTGAACGTTTTTTAATCCAATTCCGTTACCACTGCCTCCATTTGTTTCTATTTCTCCATTTATTTTTCGAGTAAGCAGCTCTACCACCTCCTCACTCATTCCTTTGCCTGCATCCGTAAATTCTATAATACAATCCCCGTTTTCTACTTGTCCCTTTATATAAATATTAGTATCCTCTGCCAACTGTTCAATTCCATGGTAAATAGCATTTTCAACAATGGGCTGAAGAGACATTTTCGGAATCTCTTGTTTTAAAATAATATCCGGTATATTTAAGGACAGATAAATTTCATAGTCAAACCTCAGGTTGATTAAAGCAAGATAATTTTTAATATATTCTAATTCTTTTTCAATTGTTACATTGCTGGAAGTCCACCTCATACTATAGCGAAGCAGATTCCCCAGAGCCGTAATTGCATCAGAAATATCATATTTTTCTTCGATTTCTGCCATCATCTTAATTGACTCCAAGACATTATATATAAAATGAGCATTGATCTGATTTTGAAGTGCTCTGATCTCAGAATTTTTAGCCAGAAGCTCTCGATTAATATTATCCTCCATCAGCTGGCGGATGCGCCCAAGCATCTTATTAATCTGAGTACCCAGTTCTCCCATTTCATCATTTCCACAATGTTCAATTACAACATTCAAGTCTCCTTTTTGCACTTCTCTAATGGAGCTCATAATTATATAAAACTGTTTTAATAAGGTTTTTACGATAAAATTAATAATAAAAATCAGAGCAATTGTTATGATGAAAAGCGCACCCAAAAGTATATTTCTATCACGTCTTATAGTACCAAGAGATTCCCCTAAATCATCCACACAAATTAGAGTACCGTTCATTTTGTTCACGTATTGTACACCTAAAATAATTGAATCATTTCGTAATTTTTCGTATGATACATGCCCTTCTGTACTGATTTGTGCCATATCTTGTACTTCTTCTACGAAAGGAAGTATCTCCTCCCTGATCTCATCACGGCAATAAATATTACCCATATCATCTAAAAAGCAAGCCAGTAATCCCCTGTTATCCTCATAAATAACCGGAAACATGGTGTCCATACGCATAGCTGCTTCTAAAATCCCAATTTGACCATTTTCAGATTCCATCATAGGCGTTACTAGCGATAATATTGTACTTGACTGATTCTTTTGATATATTTCAAATGTAGTATCTACATAGTCAAACTTCCACCCCTTAAGCTCCTTATCCTCGGACCAGCTTAACCGCTCCATTCTTTTGTACGTGTACAAAA
>CAYPIB010000176.1:0-3437 GCA_964410675.1 uncultured Roseburia sp. | reverse complement strand
CATGCCCAGCACAGAAAGCAGTCCT
Source organism: uncultured Roseburia sp. (assembly GCA_964410675.1). Taxonomy (GTDB): domain Bacteria; phylum Bacillota; class Clostridia; order Lachnospirales; family Lachnospiraceae; genus RGIG3040. The sequence continues at coordinate 3,412 of CAYPIB010000176.1, read as the reverse complement.
GTTCCGGTATATTCCGGATATAAGTCGATTTCATCACTCGTAATAGAGGTATGTATAAGCGATCCGGCAATGCTAAAATTCCGCTCCACCTTATATCCTGCATCTTCTAAAGCAAGCGCATAAATTTCTCCAACAATCATATTCTCGGTAAAGTCCTTTGAACCTATCCGGATTTTAATGTCATTACCTGCTGATGATGATTTACTTTGACAAGCGCCTAAAGAGCATGCCATTATAATTCCTAATCCCATTACTGCCAATCTTTTTATTCTCTGTTTCATCCTATTCTCCTTCATTCTTTTATAAATTTATACTTCATTAAAACCTTGTCTAGCTTCCGCAATAGCACACCGGACATCACTGACAAAATTCCAACTGATATACCACCGATTAATAGCAAGTCTGTCCTATTTAATCCTAATCCTGTCAAAATAATACCGCCCAATCCCCCGGCCCCTATTTTGGCAGCAATCGTCGCACTTGCAATAATCTCAACTAAAGCAATTTTCATGCCGGTTAAAATCATTGGCAATGCCAAAGGTACTTTCACCTTTCTAAAAATCTGCCGTTCTGTCATTCCCATCCCAGTTGCAGTCTCTATCATAAATTCCGGCACTTCCTTAAAACCTGCTGCCGTATTCATTAAAATCGGTGGAACCGCTAAAAGTATCAATGCCGTTACCGTTGGTTTTGTCCCTGTTCCAATAATCGGAATCAATAATATCAGCACTGCAAGACTCGGTATAATTCTTAAAACTTGAAAGATACCAGTGACCCATTTTTCTGATTTTTTATTTTTTGTGCACAAGTACCCGAATGGAATGCCAATAAGCAGTGCTGCCAGAAGCGAAATAATACTGATAATGATATGCTCTCTTACACATATTAAATATGAATCCATATTATTCATAAAATATGTTTGTATATCTGCCCATAGTTCCATTCTTGTTTTTCTCCTTCACCTATCTTCTTATCATTAATAATCAGTCGTTCGAACTAACGTTCTTTTACATTATCACATTATGAGTAACATGTAAATAGAAAATCTTTCGTAAATTAAAAAGGAGATCCTTCATCAGATATAGAGGAATCTCCTTTAATGTTTTCTGCAACCAAATATTACATTTTATATGAAATTAAAGTACCGCATTTCTCGCCTGAAAATATTCTAATTCTTTATTAAAATCCTTTGCCATTCTTTTATCATTCAACCATATAAGAAAATGCACAATTACAAATATAAACATAATGACCAAAGCAATAACAATGAATAGTTGGGGTGTAAAGTTTACTCCGCTCAAATAATTAAGTCCTAAAATCAAACCTTCAATTAAAAATAAGTGAATCACTTTTCTTACAATTGCCTGCCTCATACTTAATTCCTTTTTAGAATAATTTATGATACTAATAAAAGAAGTGAGCAGGCCAATGATGGGCGGACCAAAAAAAGCTTCGTTTCCAATAACAGCATCTTTGAAATAAATGCTTCCAACAATACCGGTACCTATCGTTATAAAAGTGGTACTGATAAAAAAGGCCGTTATAATATCTGATATTATATTTTTACTTTTCATCTTGTATTTCCTCCAAATATAATTTCCTTGATGGAACCGATATACTGCCTGGAAATTATTATTTTTTCACCATTTTTTAAATGAGCATAAAACCGGCCATTTAATGCCGGACTAATACTTTTCAACTGCATTAGATTCAGAACTATCGATTTCGAACAACGGATAAAATGATAGGAAGCATACGCTTGCTCCGCTTCATACAATCGTAATTTCATCTCAAATACCTGCCCTTTAGTATAAGCAAATACTTTTTCACTTAGCGCCTCAAAATAACAAACATCCTCTAACCTGAAATTTTCTATCCTTCCGTTTTCCACTCCGGAAAGTTCCACCCCTTTTGTTCGGGCATAAGAATAAATATCTTTAATTTCCTTTGTTATCTCAACACACTCTATGACTACTTGCTCCTGTTTGCGGTTTTCGATTTTCTTTACGATTACTTTCATCTTAATATTCCTTTTCTAAATCCAGTGTCCCTTCTCCTTTTAGATAATAATCAAAAAAGGTAAGTACCACATCATTTACATTCTCTATGCATTCTCTGGCATCTACATTACCAACACCAAGCAGACTTGCTAAGGGAGGTGAAATAAGGGGCAAATCAGTAAAATTCAAATGCCCCGCATTACGAAAGACTATCTCTTGATAATTCAGTGCATGTTTTCCCACATAAAAGTTAACATACCCATCTCCTGGAACTGTCATCGCTAAATTATGGACTTCCTTAGAGTTCACATCCAATACAGGAACCGGGTAAGGCTCAGGATTATACAATATCGTACCATTTTCAAATCCCACATATTCTCCCAGCATACTTCCTTCCAAATCTATGACCGCATCAATATCTTCGCGCTCTCTGCCAAGCTGTACAGAAGTTGCCCCGCCAAGAGAATGACCAAATAATCCGATTTTCTCCTTATCGATTCTGACAAAAGGGGCTTCTTTTGCAGTCACTGTATTTTCCAGTATTGTATCAAGTACAAAATTCATATCCCCGGCTCTTACTGCTATCCATTGCTGACTGTTTAAATAAGTCGTTTTTTCCTTATCCTCATAGCCTTTTCCTTCTGGAATTTCCTCTGCATTCAGCTCATTAATCTGATTTATAAATTCCATGGAGGCAATGGTTGTGTTGCCGTCTACATCCTGTACATACATCGCATGATAAGGATGCCCTATGCTGGCAACAACATATCCGTGGGAAGCTAATTTCATATAGGTTGAGTAATTACTGTCAATTGTCCCAAATGCTCCATGAGAAAATACAACCAACGGATACTGTCCCTCTTCGTCAGGATACCACATTTTTACTGTCACCGACCTGTTTTCACCGGTATCCGTAAAAGTCTCAAGCCGATTTTCATCCACAAAGGTATATTCCGTTATTTCCACATTGAAATTTCCGGTTAAAGGAATAGGTTTGTACTGGGGAAATATAAATGCCGGAAGTAAAGCCAAAATATAAATAATACAATTTCCAATAAAGCTTCCTATTACTTTTCTTTTTCTGAAAGGTTTATTACTATTTCTTTTATTCATAAGTAAGCTTACACAAACCTGTAATAATAAAATTGTTATTATTATACCGTATTTAAGAGCACCTTCCAAGACTCCTGCCAAAAGTAATAAACATAATACTGTGAAGCAGCCGATACGCCATATTCTTTTTTCTTTGTTTCTTATGCCCTTATTTTTTAGATCCCAAAATAAAAATAATAATTCTCCGATAACTAATAAAATCAATATTAAATTTCCCATACAAATGCCTCCTGTTTTTCATGTATTTGTTACAAAAAACATAGCATATGCATGTCGTAGAAACAATTAATATTGGATGA
>CAYPIB010000175.1:331-3494 GCA_964410675.1 uncultured Roseburia sp. | reverse complement strand
AATAAAAACTCTTTTTCCCTTTAGCCGGTTTTTTATTTTTTCTACAAGCGGTGTAATCCTGTTATGCTCCTGCTCTATAATCTCTAAAGCTTCTTTTTCTTTTAAAACCTCTTTCGCAATACCTAAAAACCACTTATCCGTATTCCTGACACCAATCGGCATTACGGTATGAGAATATGGTATGTCATACTCTTCCTCTAATGTTTTCATAAACTCATCTGCAAATACCTTACAAATAGAAGTAGATGCCTCAGCCGCTTTAATTTTCTTTAATTTATCAAGGGAGCTGTAAAACGGAATATAATTTACTGTTAATCCCAAAAGTGCCAGCATTCTTTCCATTTCTTTTTGATCCGCATAGCTGATTGATACAGGAGCAAATAAATTAATCAGCCCCTCTTGCTTTGGGATTTTTTCATTTTTTAATATATATTTATTAATTGAGATAAATGCTGCATCAAAACCGGAAGCACAAATTTTTGATTTAAACCCTTCACAATGTATTGGAATGAGAAGTGCATCATTTTCCTTTTGTAAATCCTTTAAAATTGCATCAATATCATCGCCGATAATGCCTGATGCACAGGATGCAAATACGAATATCAGCTTTGGCTGATATCGTAAAGCTGCTTCTTCGACCGCTTTTCTCAACTTATTTTCGCCGCCAAAGATGACACTTTTTTGATCCAGATTCGTTACAATAATATGAGGATTTTTAATGTATTTGATCCCCCTATGTGCCTGACCGACGCGGTACTGATCGACAGCCATAGAAGTACAGCCAACGCATCCCTGGGGAGCATGTGCAATAAAAACCGTATCATCTAATGACATGAGTGCTGCCATGCTGTTAATCTGCTGACACTGCAGTCCTTGTGCAAAGCTTCTGTCGGCTTTTTTCAAACATCCTTTTTTAAAATTAAGTTCAGCCGCTTCTCCTGTCGTTAATAAATCATTTACCCTATTAGGACGGCTTTCCCGAATTCCTGAATATACTTCACGCATAAACAGTTCTTCCTTTCTTTATTATCGTTTGGTTTACTGCATCATTTTTTGTATTGCAATATAATTAAGAAGCTTTTCAACAGATTCTTCTATGTAACCCGGTATTTCAAATGCCATAATATTATGTTCTTCTAATAGATTTTCTGCTCGAAATCCGATTTTACTTACTAATACATATTGACAGTCCTTTAGTTGATTAATACTATTTAAAAGCTCATCATCATTATGATCCCCGCCCCGGCATATAGGTGTAACATTTCTCTTTTCCAAATATTCTAAGCTCATATATTCGCTGTCTGCTTCTGCGATATGAAAAACTTTTGCTTTCCCAAAATGCTCATTTACGACTATGCCATCTTTAGAGGCAATTGCTATTCTATATTTCATATAGTTACCTTTCCTGTTTGAATTATTATCCATGCGAAAAAGTTTCTTTTAATGCAATTCTTCTCTTGTAAATCTTATCGCCATAATCTTTTTGACCCGGAATTCCAATGGCGTCGGCACGGCATCTTTGGCAATGTCTAAACACATCGATGTACTTGCCTGCCGCTGTTCTTGCAGCATCAATTTCAGCACAAATGGGTGCTCTTGCATCTTTTAGCTGCGCTTGCGGTATAAGCGGAATAATATTATATATTTGCGCTCCCGCCTCCTTTACAGCTTTTGCCACCGCTTCAATATGATCTCCATTGATTTCCGGTACTAAAACGGTATTTGCCTTTACTGTAATACCTGCTTTGGCAACTTTTTCAATTCCCCGCAGTTGGTTTTCTATTAGTATTTCTGCCGCCTCAATTCCGGTATATTGTTTTCCATGATATACAATTCCTGAATTGAGTTTCGCTTCAATTGTTGGATCAACAGCATTTACCGTAACGGTTAACGTATCAATGGAGACTTCAAGGATTTCTTCGGCTTTTTCATATAAGAGTAATCCGTTTGTACTCATACATTTTATTAGGTTTGGGAACTTCTCTCCAACAAGCCGGAAGGTATCTAAAGCATAATCCGTCGCTAATGTATCACCGGGTCCGGCAATTCCGGCTACCGTAATCTCCGGGCAAAGCTTTAATGCCTTTTCAAGAACTTCGATTGCTTCTTCGGGTGATAAAACCTTTGACGTTACACCCGGTCTCATTTCATCATCATTGATAGTTCTGTCGCAGAATCGACAAGCAATGTTACATCCCGGACTGACCGGAAGGTGAATTCGCCCGACATTGTTTTTATGTCCGCCAAAGCACGGATGTGAGTTTTGTAAATCTTTATATGTATTTGCCATATGGCACCTGCTTTCTGCTTTATTCTTAAATACCGGCAAAAAACAACCGGAGGTCTTATAAAATTTTTTCATTCTATAAAACCTCCGGTTGTCCGGTCAGCCTTTTAATCTCACTTTTTCATTTTTTTCAATTTGTACTACTTTGCCGTCTTGAACGATTAATGTAACAGAACCATATTGAAGGTTACTGATCAATCGCTCCACTATTTGTATATGCTCCCTCTCTGTCCGATTCGCTGTAATATCTGACATTATATCACCCTCTCCCACTTTACTAAATCCGCAAGCGTCGTATTTTCAAGTACTTCATCTACTGATACATCCAATTTATTTCTCAGCTGAATGACACTGCAATTTCCACTGCATTTTTCTATTAATATTTCACAATCTTCACAGGTAGAAGGATTCAAATTATCTTCAAACAAAGAAAGAATCATCCCTACCGTATAATCCTCCGGCTTTCCTGTCAGCGTATAGCCCCCGTTTTTTCCTCTTGAAGCTTGAATATATTTTGCTGCTTTTAGGGTTACCGCAATATTTTCTAAATACTTTGATGACAACCCCTGACGCTCTGAAATTTCAGAAATTTTTACCTTTCCCGCTTCAGCATGATTCGAAAGTTCCAACATAAATCGCAGTGCATATCTGCTTCTTGTTGTAATTTTCATTCCATCACCCTTTCTTAGCTTTTTGCTTAGTTACTAAACAATGGTGTGGATAAATATCTGTCTCCTGAATCCGGCAATAAAACAACAATTGTTTTACCTTTATTTTCAGGCCGCTGTGCTAAAATGGTTGCTGCTTTTAATGCTGCGCCCGAAGAAATTCCTACTAAAATACCTTCTGTTACGGCAATCTTTTTTCCCTCTTTAA
>CAYPIB010000175.1:0-321 GCA_964410675.1 uncultured Roseburia sp. | reverse complement strand
CGGAAGAAATACCAACTAAGATTCCTTCCTTCTTTGCCAAAAGTTTAGCACCGGCAAAGGCTTCCTCCCCTTGGATGGTAAGAATTTCATCGTAAATTTCTGAATTTAAAACCTCCGGCACAAAGCCTGCACCGATACCCTGAATTTTATGTGCTCCCGGACTGCCTCCTGATAATACCGGGCTGGCATCCGGTTCAACCGCAACAATTTTAATATCTTTATTTTTTTCTTTTAAAAACTCTCCAACACCTGTAACTGTACCGCCGGTACCTACACCAGAAACAAAAATATTGATCTTTCCGTCTGTCTGTTCCCATATTT
>CAYPIB010000174.1:0-3527 GCA_964410675.1 uncultured Roseburia sp. | reverse complement strand
ACATCACCGGATACACATGAAGCCGAATCTCTTACAAATGATTTAACTTCTAGTGGAAACTCCATACAAAATGATGCATATGATGAAACAATCACAATGCCCATCAAGGAGGAAACACCTATGAATCTAGATTCTACTAATTTAAACGAAGAAGCTCTTAATCCTGCTGTAAGCTTTTCCATTGAAACCATCTCCGACTCTCTAAAAGCTCGAATTAACGGTTTATCCTATAAAGAGGACTGTATTGTGCCCTATGATGATTTGCGCTATTTAAAGGTGCTTTACGTGGATTTTAACGGGGATACCCAGGTTGGTGAGATAATTTGTAATCAAGCAATCGCAAAAGACCTGCTTGAAATTTTTGAGTCACTGTATGAAGCGGAATATCAAATCGAACAAATTAAGCTGATTGATGAATTTGACGCAGATGATGACATATCCTGTGAAGAAAATAATACCTCTTGCTTTAACTATCGTATGATAGGCGGAACAAACCGGTTGTCTAATCATGCTTATGGACTGGCAATTGACATCAATCCGGTTTATAACCCTTATGTTACATATCCAAATGGTGTTGAGCGGATATCACCTAAAAAGAGCATTCCCTATGGTGACCGCAATGCCGATTTCCCACACAAAATAGATGAAAATGACTTATGCTATAAGCTTTTTATCGAACATGGCTTCACTTGGGGCGGTGATTGGAAAAGCATTAAAGATTATCAGCATTTTGAAAAGGGATTAGATTAAATGAATATTCAGTAAATTGAAAACTCCTGCAGATTTCTCAACAGGAGTTTTTTATATTATACTAATTCAAGTACAACTTCCATCGCTGCATCGCCTTTACGTAGACCGATTTTAATAATACGGGTATATCCACCCTTACGATCAACATATTTTGGAGCAACTTCATCGAAAAGCTTTGCAACAAGGTCGACTTCCTTGCCGGCTTTCTTCTTGCCTTCTTTTCCTTCCGGATATTCAACTACGGGATTTAAGATTTTTAACATCTGGCGTCTTGCATGAAGTCTGCTAGGCCTGTCTTTTTTGATTTCCTTTTCTACTTCATCATATACAGTTACTCTCTTGCCATCAACAACTTCTTTTACTCTTTTACCGTCTTTGTCTTTACGTGGTGCTTTCGCGGTAATTTTTACAGTATCAAAGTTGTCTTTTTCTTTCACTGCAAGTGCAATAATGCCTTCTGCAATCTTTTTTACTTCTTTTGCTTTAGCTTCAGTTGTAACAATTCTTCCGTGAAACAAAAGTGCTGTTACTTGATTTCTAAGCAATGCTTTTCTTTGAGAAGATGTTCTTCCCAGTTTTCTATATCCTGCCATCTCTATATCCTCCATTCATGGTATATCCGGCAATGCCTTTTGGTCTCATTCACCGAATAGTTCTATGCCATTCATGAGTCTACACACAAGCGCCTTTTGGGCTTATCCTGTCTGCTCTTCACTATTTGCACTATGCTGGCTTTTATTCTTCGCCTGCATTAAGCTGTAAACCTAATTCTTTCAGCTTTGCCAAAACTTCTTCTAAAGATTTACGTCCTAAATTACGAACCTTCATCATATCATCCGGAGTTTTGTTTGTTAACTCTTCAACAGTATTGATACCTGCTCGCTTCAAGCAATTGTAAGAACGAACTGAAAGTTCTAATTCATCAATACTCATTTCTAGTACTTTTTCTTTTTCATCGTCTTCTTTTTCTACCATAACTTCTGCAGTCTTAGCATTTTCAGATAAATCGATGAATAAACTCAAGTGCTCACTCAAAACCTTAGCTGCAAGGCTGACAGCCTCATCCGGTGCTAATGTTCCGTTTGTGTAAACATCCAGAGTAAGCTTATCATAATCTGTAATCTGACCAACACGGGTATTTTCAACTGTAAGATTTACTCTTTCAACCGGTGTGTAGATAGAGTCTACTGCAATGACACCAATTGGTAAATCTTCGCTTTTGTTCTTATCTGCACTTACATAACCTCTGCCTCTAGTAATGATAAATTCCATGTACAACTTGCTGTCTTTACCACCACTGAGTGTAGCAATTACCTGATTTTTATTAATAATCTCAACATCAGAATCAACCTGTACGTCTGAAGCTCTTACTACACCCTCGCCTTCAAACTCAATATATGCAGTTTTAGGCTCATTCGTAGAGCTAGTATTTTTAATTGCAAGACTCTTTAAGTTCATAATAATTTCAGTTACATCTTCTTTTACTCCCGGAATAGAGCTGAACTCATGCAGTACACCGTCAAATTTAACCTGACTTACTGCGGCACCCGGTAAAGAAGAGAGCATAATTCTTCTCAAAGAATTTCCAAGCGTAACACCGTAACCTCTTTCCAAAGGTTCTACTACGAATCTACCGTACTTTTTATCTTCAGAGATTTCTGCAACTTCGATATTTGGTCTCTCAAAATCAAACACTGTAATACCCTCCTTACAATTATTTTAATTGGTTACCACAAGCTACTCTAATTATTTAGAATATAACTCGACGATAAGCATCTCATTAACAGGTACGTCAATGACTTCTCTTGAAGGAAGTTCTTTTACAGTTCCTTTTAATGCTTCAATATCCTGATCTAACCATTCTGGAACTAATCTTCCGCCTGTAACTTCAACGATATCTTTGTATCTTTGTAAGCTCTTAGACTTTTCTCTAATTTCAATTACATCACCAGCCTTAATTAAGTAGGATGGGATATTAACGCTCTTTCCGTTTACTAATACATGCTTATGACCTACAACCTGTCTTGCTTCTCTTCTTGTTCTGGCAAAACCTAAACGGAAGATTACATTATCAATTCTTCTCTCAAGCGTAATCATCAGGTTTTCACCGGTCATACCTTTCATTCTATCTGCTTTCGCATAATAGTTACGGAAAGGTTTTTCTAAAACACCATAGATAAATTTAGCTTTCTGTTTTTCTCTTAACTGAAGACCATATTCACTGATTTTCTTGTTTGATCTTACTAACTGTCTGTTAGATTTTTTATCGTATCCTAAGTATGCTGGTTCTAAACCTAAAGATCTGCACCTTTTTAAAACCGGGACTCTGTTTACTGCCATTAATTTTTCCTCCTATTGTTGTTTACAGCATAATTGCCTTCTTCCAACCGATTATTTGTTTCATCTATATTCCGTATTTTACTATCAGCAAAATAACGGGGCTTACGTGTAAATCATCTTTGTAATGTCCATAAATCCAAAATTACACACGACGACGCTTTGGTGGGCGGCATCCATTGTGAGGTACCGGAGTTACGTCGCGGATGCTTGTTACTTCCAAGCCGCAAGCCTGAAGTGCACGAATTGCTGCTTCTCTTCCTGAGCCCGGACCCTTTACCATAACATCAACTGACTTTAATCCATGGATTAATGCTGCTTTGGTAGCTGTTTCAGCCGCCATCTGTGCTGCATATGGAGTAGATTTCCTTGAACCTCTAAATCCCAGACCGCCTGCACTTGCCCAGCTTAAAGCATTGCCAGCAGTATCGGTTAAAGTA
>CAYPIB010000173.1:0-3527 GCA_964410675.1 uncultured Roseburia sp. | reverse complement strand
AATATCAAAGGCGTTTTGACGGACCGTCGCAAGAATGGTAAACATATTGGGGCCTTTGCTCTATATGGGTATAGGAAGGATCCCGATGAGAAAGGTCATCTTATTATTGATGAGGAGGCGGCGGAAGTCGTAAGAGAAGTATTTTTACTCTATGCATCCGGTTATGGAAAAACCCAAATAGCAAGAATTTTAAATGAAAGAGGAATCCCAAATCCTACGGAATATAAGCGTTTAAAAGGATTACGTTATAAAGTACCAAAATCAAAAGCGGCAACTTTATGGAAATATTTTGCAATTAGCTCTATGCTGACAAATGAAATGTATATCGGAAATATGGTACAGGGAAAACAAGAAAATATTTCTTACAAAACACAAATTAAAAAGTCCCGGCCGAAAGAAAAGTGGTATATTGTTAAAAATACACATGCTCCGATTATTGATAAGGAGCTTTGGAATAAAGTGCAGGAGCAGGTAAAGGAGAGTGCCAAGCCGGCGGCAGAAGGAAAGACAGGTATTTTTGCTAAAAAGACAAAATGTATGTATTGTGGTTATCATATGAGATCCAAAAAGAACCATAACAAATATTATTTAGAATGTCCGACCAAATATTCATTAAAATCAGCTTGTCAGGGAGCTTTTATTTCACAGCAGGTGTTGGAAAATGTGCTATTAGAAGAAATATCAATTCTAACAAAGCATTATCTCGACATGGATAAAGCAGAATCCATTTTACACCTTAAGAGAGAGGACTACTGTAATAAGGCGGAAAGTGCAAAAAAAGAAGTTCAAATGCTGAAAATTAAGATTACGGAATTAATAGATGCCAAAAGCAATTTGTATCTTGATAAAACAAAGGGAATTGTAAATGATAATGATTACGTGGAATTATCTTCTGGATTTGCAAAAAAGCAGCAGTTCTATGAGAGTTGTATTACAAAACAAGAAATCTATATAAGTCAGCTCCTTCAAGCTCAAGAGGAATGTCAGAGCAAAAAACAAATCATTTCAAAATACGTTGGACCAACTAAACTGAGTCGTCATATAATCAATACATTGATAGATTATATTGAAATTGGTAAACGCTCGGATCGTAATGAACAATATCCTATAAGAGTACATTGGAAATTTTAATTGTCGTGTATATATGATTGCGGCAGAACAAAAAGCCAGAACTACTTATGACAATATTTTACGTGTAGTTAAAGATGATCCGGATGTTTATGAACCAATTAAATTTTTACGTGCAAGAGAAGTTGTCCATTTCCAACGTTTCGGTGAGGCACTAAGAATTGTTCAGGAGAGGTTAGACAGTAAAAACTTCTACGCATTTAATCCTGAGTTTGATCGGTGTAAATCATAATATAAGCTTTTAAATATTTATTAGTTCTCTTTACAAAAAGTTAGCAAAATAGTATTATAATATAGGAACAACATAGTCAAAGAGTCGTTTAAAAGCGGCTCTTTGCTTATAGTAAATAGATGTGGAGGAAAATGGATGAATCAGTTTGCAAGAACACAAATGTTGTTTGGTGCAAAAGCAATGGAAGTTCTGAAGCATTCAAAAGTGGCGATATTTGGTGTTGGCGGTGTCGGTGGTTATGCTGCTGAGGCTCTTGCGCGGACAGGCATCGGCAAAATTGAGTTGATTGATCACGATATTGTGAGTGAAACAAATTTAAACCGCCAGATTATTGCACTGCACAGTACAATCGGAAGATATAAAACAGAGGTAATGAAAGAACGGATTTTAGATATTAACCCTCAAGCAGAAGTATGTGTACGCAATTGCTTCTTTTTACCGGAAAATCAAAAGGAATTTAAGTTCGAAGAGTATCAATATGTCATTGATGCAGTCGATACGGTTACAGCGAAACTGGCAATTATTGAAAGGGCAAAAGAGGCAGGGATTCCTGTTATCAGCTCAATGGGCGCCGGCAATAAAATAGATCCAACCGGTTTTTTAGTTACAGATATATCAAAAACATCGGTATGTCCGTTAGCAAAAGTTATGAGGAGAGAATTAAAAAAAAGAAATATTACAAATGTCAAAGTCGTATATTCTAAAGAAGAAGCAATACAGCCGGAACCAATATTTGAGGAAGGTGTTAGTAAAAGAGCAATTCCTGGCAGTGTTGCATTTGTACCTTCAGTGGCCGGACTGATTCTGGCAGGGGAAGTTATCAAGGACTTAACAACATGCGAGAAACAATAAATAGGAAAAGGGTGTAAATATGAAAAAAGTGAAAATGAATATTGCTGTTGTACAATATATTTTTTTAATAGCAATTATTGTCGTAGGAATTATTTATTATAAAAGCATTTTTGCAGCAGCAGGAAAGATATGGAAGGTTTCTTTTCCATTAGTTTTAGGGATGATTATTGCTTATATTTTGAATATAATCATGAAAAAAATAGAAAAGATATATTTTCCCAAAACGAGTAATAGACTAATTATAGGTTCAAGAAGAGGGGTCAGTATTCTTATTTCCATTTTTTTAATTTTTGCAATCATTATACTGCTTATCAATTTGATTTTGCCGGAGCTTATTAATGCCTTTATTGTAATCGGAAGAGAGATTCCTGTTTACTTTGAAATTGCCAGAAAATGGCTGCTTCAATATGCAGATAAAATACCGGTATTGGAAGAATGGTTAAGCAGTCTTAAAATTGACTGGTCAGGACTGACTAAAAATGCTTTAACATTTGCAACAACCGGAGTTGGAGGAATTTTAAATTCAACATTCTCTTTTGTCGGAGTTTTAACCGGCGGAATAATTAATTTTGTAATTGCTTTGATTTTTGCCGTTTATATGTTATTTAGTAAGGAGAAATTACAGCGTCAGATTATAAGAGTGACAAAAGTTTTTATGAAGAAAGAGATTCATGCCGGTATCGGTAAAATGTTGAAAACGGCCAATCAAACCTTTTCGGATTTTATTGTGGGACAATGTACAGAAGCAGTAATATTAGGCGGATTATGTACATTGGGGATGTTTTTGTTTCGATTTCCGTATGCACCAATGATTGGTACGTTTATTGGTGCTTCCGCGTTAATTCCAATCGTAGGAGCCTATTTAGGGGCAGGGCTTGGAGTATTTATGATTTTAACCGTAGATCCAATAAAAGCGTTATTGTTTTTAGTTTTTATATTAGTTTTGCAGCAATTAGAAGGCAACTTAATTTATCCGAAGGTAGTCGGTTCGTCTATTGGTTTGCCCGGGATATGGGTACTTGCTGCTGTTACAATCGGCGGAGGTATTAATGGAATTGCCGGTATGCTCTTTGGGGTACCGCTTGCTGCTACATTTTATAAGCTATTGGCGGAAAGGGTGATTGAAAAGGAGAAAGCCGGCATAGAAATTAAGAAGGGTCCTCAAAAGGAAGCCTAATATTACTCTTTTTTAATTTCCATCAGCTTAATTGGCAGACCAAGCATAAAGGCTCCGCCAATGATATTGCCAATAGAGACAAAAACTAAATTTTTTACTATTAAAGGGATTGAGATACCGCCCAGTAAATAATAACTT
>CAYPIB010000172.1:0-3535 GCA_964410675.1 uncultured Roseburia sp. | reverse complement strand
ATCAGAGTTGTATAACCACTCAAGGAAAGCAACTGTTGCTTTTTGATCTGCTTCTTCAGCATTTTTATTTACACAGAAGAAGTTTTCTGTACCTGTACATAAGCCCTGAGATTCTTCGCCTTCAACGCCTGTGTAAATAGGTAAGAATTTAACGTCGCCTTCAGCAACTGTATTGCCTTCAACATCTGAAATCTGACCCCATCCCCAGTTACCATTTTGTACCATTGCAACCTGGCCTAAAGCGAACTCTGCCATAGAAGCGGTAACATCTTTAGATGTTAATAATCCTGGTGCTGTACAAGAATTGTTAATATATAAGTCAAAAATGTTTTTAAAGTTTTCTGCATATGTGAACTCTAATTTTTCTGCATCTGCAACGTTTTTGTCTTTGTATTCATAGAATACCGGAACGTTTGCTAAGTGAGTCTGCCATCTCCAGTCTTCACCCGGAAGTAAAGATGTAGAAGCAAATACTCCTTCAATACCTAATTCGTCTTTTCTAGCTGTCATATCTTCAGCAACTTCTTTTAATTTAGCAAAGTTATTAACTTCATCCATATTAGCTGCTTTTGCACCATCTAATGCGAAGTATTTATCCATAATAGCATTGTTGTAAATAATACCATAACCTTCAACTACGTAAGGAATACCATATACGCCGCCATCTTCGCCTTCAATAGCCATAGATTTGTCAAGTAACCAGCTGTAGAAATCTGTATCCTTTAAATCTAAGCAATAATCTTTCCATGACTGATATCCAACAGGTCCGTTAATCTGGAATAATGTAGGAGCATCTTTTTTAGCAATTTCAGATTTAAGAGTTTCTTCATAAGTACCGGAAGCTGCTGTAACAACTTTTACTTCTGTGCCTGTAAGATCTTTGTACTCTTTTGCAATTGCCTGCCATGTTTCATCACTCTCTGGTTTAAAGTTCATATAGTAAACTTTACCGCCAGCTGCATCAGTTGTAGCATCTGTTTCTTCTGTCGTATCCTCTGTTGTCTCTTCTGTTGTGTCTGTTGTGTCTGTTGTTGTTTCTGGCTCTGTTTTGTCACCACATCCTACCAGCATAGAAGCAACCATACTTACACAAAGTAATGCACTAATAAGTTTCTTTTTCATAACCCTTTACCTCTCTTTTTTCTGTTTAATGAATAGTTGCAGTGGAAAAAAATACACTCCCATCAATTTTTCCACATTTGGAAACTTTTATACCCAATCGTAATCCGCTCATTATTCTAATCTACTTTCATTAGCTTAACGCCATAATTGGAATCGGTTTCGGTAACGATGTCGGTAACGTTTCCGTTCATGTGTTTAGAATATCATAGTGCACTAATAAAATCAACTTTTTTTTGCAACTTCGCTATTTTTTACAAACAGCAATTCCTTTTTTTGTACATTCTGCCTAAGTGCTTTCCAATTTTCTTTCGAAATACTTGTTTGGTTTGTATAGTTTTCGAAACTTTATTTTGTTTTAATAATTATTTCGAAAAAAGAATGTATTTTAATATAAAAATAAAAAGTCCACAGCATCTAAAATGCTATGGACCCTTCACATAAATGATTAAATTTATTTAAAATAGAACTAAAATGGCTTATCTTTCGTCTGTTAATTTCCAAATGTCTCTGTTATATTCTGCAATCGTTCTATCTGAAGAGAAAAATCCTGCTTTTGCAATATTTACAAGCATCATCTTCTTCCACTTCTGCTGATCTTCATAATCTGCAAACATTTTATCTTTTGTTGCAATATAGTCTTTTAAATCAAGAAGTGTCATAAACCAATCCTTATTTAATAGTTCGTTATATAATCTTTCCAGATTTTCTTTGCTTCCCACAGCCATTACTTCATCACTGATAATAAAGTCTACTGCCTTTTTAATCGCATCATCATCATCATAGTACTCTTTAGAAACATAATCAGCTTTAGCATAATGTTCAATTACCTGCTCGGATTTTTCTCCAAAAATATAAATATTATCATCGCCTACTAATTCATGGATCTCAACATTAGCTCCGTCAGATGTTCCAATCGTAATGGCACCGTTTAACATAAATTTCATATTACCGGTTCCCGATGCTTCCTTAGATGCAAGTGAAATCTGCTCTGATACATTACATGCCGGAATTAAACGCTCTGCATAGCTTACATTATAGTTTTCTACCATAAGCACAGTCATATAAGGACTTACGTCCGGATCATTTTTAACAATTTCCTGTAAACATAATAACAAATGAATAATATCCTGAGCAATTACATATGCCGGCGCCGCTTTTGCACCAAAAATAAATGTAATTGGTGTTGACGGTTTTTTACCGCCTTTTATTTCTAAGTATTTATGAATAATATAAAGTGCATTCATCTGCTGACGCTTGTACTCATGAAGTCTCTTAATCTGAATATCAAAAATAGATTCTGGATTTAAATCGATTCCTTCATGTTCTTTTACATATGCCACAAGTTCTTTTTTCTTCAAATTCTTAATATCCATGATTGCATCTAGAACCTTCTGGTCATCCTTAAATGCAAGCAATCTTTCTAACTGCGCAGCATCTCTTTTAAAGCCTTCACCTACCGTATCACCTAAAAGCTTAGCAAGCGGTCTGTTACAAGATAATAACCAACGGCGGAATGTAATGCCATTTGTCTTATTATTGAATTTCTCAGGATAAATCTTATAAAAATGATTTAATTCTGTTTCCTTTAAAATCTCTGTATGAATTGCAGCAACACCATTTACTGAAAATCCATAATGGATATCAATGTGAGCCATGTGTACTCTGCCGTCTTTATCAATAATTTGAACTGCCGGATCAGAATATTTCTTAGCAACTCTCTTATCTAATTCTTTAATAATCGGAACTAATTGTGGAACTACTTTTTCTAAATATTCAAGCGGCCACTTTTCCAATGCTTCTGCAAGAATTGTATGATTTGTATAAGCACAAGTCTTACTTACAACCTCAATTGCTTCGTCCATTGTAAATGCCTTTTCTTCCATTAATATACGAATTAATTCAGGAATAACCATCGTTGGATGGGTATCATTGATTTGAATTACTGCGTGATCGTACATTTTCCGAAGATCATACTGTTTTTCTTTCATTTCCTTTAAAATAAGCTGTGCTCCGTTGCTTACCATAAAGTACTGCTGATAAATTCGAAGTAAGTTGCCTGCTTCGTCTGAATCATCCGGATATAAGAATAATGTTAGGTTTTTCTCGATATCTTCTTTGTCAAAGCTGATGCCATCCTCGATGATACTCTCATCGATTGTTTCAATATCAAATAATCTTAATTTGTTAAGACCTTTGTTGTATCCTACAACATCAATATCATATAATCTGGATTTTACTGTTCTATCACCAAATGTAATATCAAAGGTTATGTCTGTTTTATTCAACCATGATTCAGGTTCAATCCAATCATTTTTCTCTGCTGTCTGCTTTCTGTCTTCGAATACTTGTTTAAAAAGTCCGAAGTGATAATTAAGTCCAATACCATCACCAGGCAGGCCTAATGTTGCAATAG
>CAYPIB010000171.1:0-3536 GCA_964410675.1 uncultured Roseburia sp. | reverse complement strand
TAAATTCGCTGTTTGTTGGACGACCTTTTCCTGATTTAATCGAATAACCAAACAAGCCTTCTGTAAATTCTGGATTCCCCCGATTCCATGATACCTCTACTGCATTTCTAATTGCTCGCTCTACCTTTTGATCTGTTGTTTTAAAAGCCTTTGCTATTTCAGGATATAAGAGTTTTGTCACACTGCTTACTATTTCCAAATCATCTACTGAAAGCAGAATTGCTCTTCTTAAGTAATGATATCCTTTTAAATGTGCGGGCACCCCTAAATCCAACATAATCCTCGTAATATACTGTTCCATTTGTACTTGATACATAATCGTCTCTTCCCTCTTTCATTAAAATATAATTCTTTTACATTTGATTTCTAGTTGTTTCGCACGGTATGTTAATACATTAACACGTTTATTAGACTTTGTCATTAGTTAATTTACATTTTTAGCGGAATATTAACGATTTCTTCGCAATTTATTCATGATTTTCGAGGTATTTTGACAATATGAACCCCAATATAAACGTTTTTTTACTTATCAAATAGTACTTAATACGAATTTTGCGTCACCAATTACACTTAAAACCTTTTTTCCGGCAGCAATAAAGAAAGTATCACCCTGTTTAAAGGATAGGAACTGCCCTTTACAACCTATAACTCCATTTCCTGCTAAAAATACAATGGCACCAAAGGAGGAATCGTCAAAATGAATCTCAGCTTCTTTTTCAACTACATACATAATGGCTTTAAAATATTTACATTGCCCTAAAACCTGTTTTTTATAATTTTTTAAAACTTCAACCTCGCCGCCTGCCCCGGCCTTTATTGTGGATTTACCTAAATTTATATTTGCAAATGCTTTATCTAAATGTAATTCTCTTTTTTGACCATCTTGATCAACTCGATTATAATCGTAAAGACGATAGGTTGCATTTGAACTTTGCTGAATTTCCAGCACGAGAATGCCTTCATTGATTGCATGAATGGTTCCGGCCTCTACAAAGATGACGTCGCCCTTTTTCACTTTGACTTTATGAAGGACTTCTTCTAAAGTACCATCCTCAATTCGTTTTTTACATTCTTCCTCTGTTATGTCCTGCTCAAATCCAAGATACACAAACGCCTCTTCCTCTGCATCAAGAATATACCACATTTCATTTTTGCCGTACTCACCTTCAACCTGCATTGCATATCCATCATCCGGATGAACTTGTATCGAAAGTCGCTTCTTAGCATCAATAAATTTAATTAAAAGCGGAAACATTTCAAAAGGCTGGCATTTCCACCCCAGCATCTCTTTACCATTTTTTTGTATATATTGTGAAAGTGCCATTCCGGCATATTTTCCTTCTGCAATCCGGCTTTCTCCGGCGGGATGTGTGGATAATTCCCAGCTCTCTGCGATTATGTCTTTATCCCATTCTTTTGCAAACAAATCTCTCAGTCTATTGCCGCCCCACAGATAGTCCTTATATACGGGCATAAGCTTCAATATTTCATCCGTTTGCGTCACCATATCGCTCGTCGGCAAGGCAGCACTTTCCCCGATGCTTACTTCGATGAGAATTAAATCCTTAGCGGTTTTATTCATGATTTGATGAAATGAACCCTGCGGTACGTAAATGCTCTCATTGGCACTATATTCCATTTCTCTTCCCTGCATTAGAATGGTTGCCGTTCCGCTTACGACCGACCAATGCTCACTCCGCTTTTCATGCTTATGGGTGCCTATTATTCTTCCCGGAAATATCGTAAGCATTTTAACCATAAAATGATCATGCCGGGTTAATGTTTCTTTGATTCCCCATGTCGTATAAAAAATATCCCCTTCATCAAAAATACTCTTCTCTTCTTTATAATGCCGGGACATAATGTCTTTTATCTTAGCACTTTCACCTTTCTTTGATATATAAACGGCATCCTTTGTATTGATGATTACAAGATCTTCTAATTCGTTTCCAACAACAAGACTATTTTTCTCCTCATTTACTATCGAAACATTTTTAGAATTATCCAATATTACCGGCCCTTCACTAGAATTTGCAAATTCCGCAAATACTTCTAAGCTTAATAAACGGGACCACGCAAATTCTGCTTCTACAATACTAAGCCGCCCTTTTGAAGCCCATTCTCTAAATACGGCTTGGCCGACTGATACCGGAGTGAGTTTATCAAGAAATTCTTCCGGAACTACAATCCACTCATTATTTGGAATAAGCCTGCCTTTGCTGCTAACACATGTTTCATATAAATCCGGGGTATTTTCTTTAACAGCACTTAAATAAGTATCTGCATACATTAAAAAAATACCACTGTCTATCATTGCATTTTCTGCATGTACAATACCCTGTTCAATAAATCCCGTCACAGCACTTTCATTATGCAAAAAATAATTATGTCCCTGATTATAGTGATGATGTTCCCCATCTGTTTTACAGCCTACAACTACAATATTGGATGGCTTTAAAAGGCTCTTAGCTTTTAAAATAGTTCCGTTATAATCACCGTCACTAATCATATGATCTGTAGAAATTACAAGGATTGGTTCCTCCTTAGGAGCACACATGCAGGCAATTGCTACTGCCGGCCCAGTCTGTCTGCCTTTTTGCTCTAAAAAGCACTGGAACTTCAGCCCTTGAAATACTTGTAATTGCCCAAATGCAATATGCTTATATTTTTCATTAGTTACAATAAAAAATTCATCACAAAAAGGCAGATTCCTTGCTATTGCTTCTTGAAACAATGATCTGCCTTCTCTTATATACATAAATTGTTTTGGATAATTTTTTCTAGACAATGGCCAGAGAGCATCACCGCTGCCTCCGGCCAATATAATACACTTCATTATTTGCGCTTCTCCTAAAGAGTTCTTCTCTTACTATGTTTTATAAATACTGATGCTTCTTTTGAAGTTCAAGCTCATCCACTACTTGTTTTACATCCTGAGCTCTGTCTTTATCACAAACTAAAACCACGTCATCCGTTTGTATGACAATCACATTGTCAAGCCCGATTGTGGCAATTAGTTTATCTGTTCCATAGCTGACACAATTCTTAGTGTCGATATTAATCTGTTCCCCATACAGCACATTACCGTCAGCATCTGCTCCCTTAACAACACGAAGCATATCAAGACTGCCGACATCATTCCAGCCGAAATCACCCTCTAACACAATCACATCTTTGGAGCGCTCCATAATACCATAATCAATCGATATTTTAGGAATTTGCGGATATACTCTTTCCAGAACCTCCTGCTCCTTTTTTGTACCCATTGCATTGCCAATCTCTACTAAGCAATCATATATATCCGGAAGAAGCTCCTTCATTTTATTTAGTATTGTAGATGCTTTCCAGACAAACATCCCGCTGTTCCACATATAATTACCTGCTTCAACATACTTTTTAGCAGTCTCTAACTCTGGTTTTTCAACAAACTCGATAACCGGAGAGTAATAGCGGTCATTACAGCCTAAAATCTGAGTTTTTCCATCCGCCTGCCCTTTGATATAGCCATAGCCTGTAGCCGGAAAGGTAGGAGTAAT
>CAYPIB010000170.1:0-3537 GCA_964410675.1 uncultured Roseburia sp. | reverse complement strand
GAAATTGATTCAAATAGGTTAAAATATGTTGTGCATCCTCTCGCGAATCATCTACTACCGCTATTTTCATTTATTTCTCCTTTGCAACAAACAAACCAGCCTGAAAACTTGCTCCGCCGTATCCGTCATATTTTGTTTGGCATTCTCCAAATTCATAGCTTCTTCCAAAGAAGTTATCTCTCGCAAAATTGGAAAAAACGCATCAATTCCTTCCTCATTACAGCTGGCTGCGTCCCTTGCAGCTACACCAGAAAAGGCAATAACTGGTTTCTGATATTTCTTAGCAAGTTTTGCCACACCAATCGGGGCCTTACCCATCCTAGTCTGACCATCCAGCCTGCCTTCACCGGTCACTACCATATCCGCCTTCGAAATGATTTCTTCCAATCCGGTTTCCGCCATGACGATTTCTACTCCTGACATAAGGGTTCCCTGTAAAAAGGTCTGAAACGCAAAGCCTATGCCACCGGCCGCACCTGCACCTGCCCGTCCCGCATCTGCTGACGGTATCAGTCCCTTTGCAATCTGGGCATAACGTGCCATCCACCGATCCATATCTTTAACCATCTCTTTATTGGCTCCCTTTTGAGGGCCGAATATGGCACTGCAACCATTTACTCCACATAATTCATTGCCCACATCACAGGCTATTTTAAAAGTACAATCCTTTAATTCCGGCATTACATGTTCCTCTGATATACGGTGAATTTCTCGTAATCCTTTTGCACCAAAAGAAACCTGTTTTCCCTCTTTATTAAAAATGCCGTATCCCAGAGCTTGCAGCATTCCGATGCCGCCATCATTGGTAGCACTGCCGCCGATTCCGATGATAAATGTGCGACAGCCTTTTTTTATCCCATCCCGAATCATCTCACCCACACCGTATGTTGTGGTATGGAGAGGATTCCGTTCTTGCTTATCCACTAAGGTTATACCGGCAGCACTTGCCATTTCCAAAACTGCCGTTCCTGAAATCTCCAATATACCGTAACTACAAGAAACAGGCTTTCCAAGAGGACCGCTTACGGTAAGATACTCCATCCGCCCTTCCATACCATGTACCAGTGCTTCCACGGTTCCTTCGCCGCCATCAGCAAGAGAACGTATATGAATCTCAGCTTCGGGTATGGCTTTTTTAATTCCGAGCGACGCTGCTGTTCCTGCTTCCAAAGAAGTTAGACTTCCCTTAAATGAATCAATGGCAATAACTATGTTCATATGAGTTTACCTGCCTTACTATTTTAACTTAGAGACTCCATCATTTCCTTAACAATAACAATCGTCAAATAACCGGAAGAATCATCGATGTTGTCTAGTCCAATCATTATTTTCTCATTTACCATACCACAGTTAGAGATTCCATACACCAATGATTCATCTATAGAATCTGCTTTCTTTAATATTTCCTTTAACTCGCTTAATTTTTTGCCTGATTTCATATAGACTTTCGTTCCTTTCAGGGAAAGGGTGTTCTCCACTTCGTAGGAAGCCGGTATGATATGTATCTGCTCTTTGTTGTCTCCCAAAGAGATGCCAAGAGCTGACGCGGCTGCACAAAAGGATGGAACTCCGCTTACCATAATAGCCTTGCCGCCATTTTCTATTTCTCTGCGGTGAATATAACTATATGTAGAATAAATGGAAGGGTCGCCTATGGTGAGAAATGCCACTGCTTTTTCTTTATCCAGCAATAAGGAAATGTCCTGATATATTTTATTATGGGAAGAAATCAAATCTTCCTTATTTTTAGTCATTAAAAATGACATACAGATAATTTCTTTTTCTTTTATTTCAGGAAGCACTGCCTCTACGATTCTATAAGCGTAGCAGTTCTCCTTGGGTGCGGATGGCAGGATAATCACATCACTGTCTTTAATCCTGTTTATTGCCTGAATAGTCATCAACTCAGGATCGCCTGGTCCTACACCGATTCCATATAATATTCCTCTCATGATCCACCTCGCTTTTCCAATATGCCTTCTTCAAAATAAATATATTTCTTTCCTTTGTCATCTGACAATATCTTGCTCGTCACTTGGAATACTTGATCCAGAATACCATGTTCCATAATCCTTTCAGGCGTTCCTGCAAAAGCAAGACTTCCCTGCTCCATCACAAGTATCTGATCCGCAAGCTGCATGGCATAGTTAAGATCATGAAGGACTGTGACTACCGTCTTGCCCTTTTCTCTTAACAGCTTCATAATATCCATTATCTCTAATTGATACCTAACATCCAGATAAGTGGTAGGCTCATCAAATAAATATACATCCATATCTCCCGCAAGAGCCATAGCGATATACACTTTCTGCCGCTGCCCCCCTGACAGCTCATCCAGCTTCTTTTCTTTCAAGGATAGAATCCCCATTTTCTCCATCGCTTGATGACAATACTCATAGTCCTCCTTGCCATAGCGCCTTGGATAACCCAGATATGGAAATCTGCCATGAAGCACAAGTCTTGAGACTGTGATGGCACCTCCGGTATGACTTTGGGGAAAATAAGAAACTTGTTTTGTGAACTCCTTACGATTGATCTTACTTTTGTCTCTTCCGTCCAGTAATATCTCTCCCTCATAGCTCTCACATAGACCTAAAACAGCCTTCAGCAAAGTACTTTTACCGCTGCCATTCGGTCCTACGATAGCCGTTATTTCCCCTTTATTAAATTCTGCATTCACTCTTTGTATGACATTTGTTTTATGATAACCCGCAGCTACCTCTACCAGTTTCAGCATTTTATTTCCTCCCTTTCTTTCTGCAAAGCAGCCATAGAAAAAAGGGTGCTCCTACAAAGGACAGGATAATCCCAACCGGTAATTCATATGGCGTGAAAAAAGTACGTGCGATATAATCACAAGTCAATAAAAGCAAGGCTCCCAAAAGTGCGGAGGCAGACAGGTAATACTTGCACTCCTCCCCTACTAACAATCTGGCGATATGAGGTACGAGCAAGCCTACAAATCCCAATAAACCAGCAAAGCTGACGGCTGCCCCTGCTAAGGCCGCTGCAATTGCAAGGAATAGGAAGCGGTAATAGGAAACCGATAGCCCCAGTGTTTTTGCCTTTTCCTCTCCCAGTGAGAATAATTCCAGCTCATTGGAAAGAAACATGACTGCTATGCAGGATAGTAGCACAATGATTGCAGCATACTTTAAAACCGAAGTATCCACTCCGCTTAACCCACCGATTTTAAACGCATTGCTGGCAATCAGGGATTCCTCACTTATGGTATAAATCGTATCGGAGGCACTGTTAAGGAGACTGTTTATTGCTACCCCAGCAAGAACCAGAGTGATTTTAGAAGAACCCGTTATCTTACCGAGATAGTAAACAAAGATAACCGTAACAAAGGCTCCTAGAAAAGCACAAATAGGCAGCATCCCATAAGCCCCCGGCGCTATTACTCCGCAAAGGACAACCGCCAGTCCGGCACCTGAGTTCACTCCGATGATATTAGGGCCTGCTAATGGATTATTCAGTATGATTTGAATAATTGCTCCTGCCACCGCCAGTCCGATTCCGGCAATGATAGCG
>CAYPIB010000169.1:0-3664 GCA_964410675.1 uncultured Roseburia sp. | reverse complement strand
GATTTTAGCTGCACATGCCGGTCTTGACACAGTAGCTGCCGGTCAATTAATTGAAGCTGATTTAGATTTAGTATTAGGAAATGATATTACAAGTCCTGTAGCCATTAAGGAAATGGAAAAAATGAAAGTGGAAGGTGTCTTTGATAAAGACAAAATTGCTCTTGTTCCGGACCACTTTGTGCCTAATAAGGATATAAAATCGGCAGAGCACTGTCAGTGTGTCAGACAGTTTGCATATAAAAATGACATTACCAATTATTTTGAAGTTGGACAAATGGGAATTGAACATGCTTTGCTGCCCGAAAAAGGGTTGACTGTAGCCGGTGATGTTATTATTGGAGCTGATTCTCATACTTGCACATATGGTGCCCTTGGTGCCTTCTCAACGGGTGTTGGCAGCACGGATATGGCTGCGGGTATGGCAACAGGTAAAGCATGGTTTAAAGTTCCGGCTGCAATCAAATTTAATTTAACTGGAAAATTAAGCGAATGGGTCAGCGGTAAAGACGTTATACTGCATATTATTGGTATGATTGGTGTCGATGGTGCACTTTATAAATCCATGGAATTTATGGGCGATGGTATTGCAAATTTAACAATGGATGATCGCTTTACGATTGCAAATATGGCTATTGAAGCAGGCGGAAAAAACGGAATTTTTCCAGTTGATGATTTGACGCTTTCTTATATAAAAGAGCATTCAAAAAAAGAATTTACTGTTTATGAAGCGGATGAAGATGCAGTATATGATGAAGAGTATACGATTGATTTAAGCTCAATCAGACCTACAATTGCCTTTCCTCATTTACCTGAAAATACAAAGACGATTGACGAAATTACAGAAGATATTATGATTGATCAGGTAGTCATCGGTTCTTGTACGAATGGCCGCATCGATGATTTACGCATTGCTGCTAAAGTTTTAAAAGGAAAAAAGGTAGCCAAAAGAATGCGTTGTATTATCATTCCAGCGACACAGGCAATTTATATGCAGGCAATGGAAGAGGGACATTTAAAGACATTTATAGAAGCCGGTGCAGTTGTCAGCACACCGACCTGCGGACCATGCTTAGGCGGATATATGGGGATCTTGGCTGAGGGTGAACGCTGTGTTTCTACGACTAACCGTAACTTTGTCGGTCGTATGGGACATGTAAAGAGTGAGGTTTACCTTGCAAGCCCGGCAGTTGCGGCAGCAAGTGCCATTACCGGTAAAATTTCCTGTCCATGTCAGCTTTCATAGCCAAAGACAAGGAAGCACATGCAAAGATAATTTTTGATTTTAACTAACATTTTAGAAGGAGTTTATGAATGAGAGCAAATGGTACAGTTTTTAAATATGGCGACAATGTTGATACAGATGTTATTATACCGGCAAGATACTTAAATACATCAGATCCGGCTGAATTAGCTTCCCATTGTATGGAAGATATTGATAAAGAATTTATTGGCAAAGTAAAAAAAGGCGATATTATCGTTGCAACAAAAAATTTTGGGTGTGGTTCTTCAAGAGAGCATGCTCCTATTGCGATAAAGGCAGCTGGAATCAGCTGTGTAATTGCAGAAACCTTTGCTAGAATATTTTATCGGAATTCAATTAATATTGGTCTTCCGATTATCGAATGCAAAGAAGCCGCAGAAGAAATTGAAAACGGCGATCAAGTAGAAGTGGATTTCGACAGCGGAATGATTTATAACCGCACGAAAGGAACCGAATATAAAGGGCAGGCATTTCCTGAATTCATGCAAAAAATTATTGCAGCAGAGGGACTTATTAATTACATTAATCATAAATAAAGATAAAATACGGCAGATAAGAAACAGCTTCTGCCGTATTTTTATGAACCACTTGAAACATACGTTCTGGTATGCTATGATGACTTCATGGAGCATTTAGAATGACAATGAAGAAAATTATATATAAGCAAAAGCAAAAGAATTCATTTATTTTAATTAGCAGCTTGTTACTATTTGGTATTTTATCTGCACTCTTATTTTATGCCGTATCAAGTAAGGGCAGTATTGTTGTGATTGAAATAGCAGGAACAGCCGTAACAGAAATATCGCTTAGAAAAGATATTATTTATCCGATTTATACTGAAGAAGACGGTGAAAACATTTTAGAAATAAAAGATGGCAAAGCTTATGTTAAAAGTGCCAATTGCAGCAATCAAGTATGCGTTCATTCGAGGGCAATTGACCGTGAAGGGGAAAGCATTATATGCCTTCCTCATAAAGTAAACATTTATATTAAATAAAAAAGCAGGAGAACCTTTATGAAATCAGCCAAAAGGCTTACGCAATTTTCCTTGCTGTTAGCAGTTGGTTTGGTTTTAAGCTATATCGAAAGCCTAATTCCAATTCAGTTAGGAATTCCGGGAGCAAAACTAGGGTTAGGCAATTTATTAGTCTTATTATTTTTATATCATCCTGAGCTTGGAAGCAAAAGCGCTGTTCTTTATAGCTGCTTGCGAATAGTATTATCCGGCTTTTTATTTGGTAATTTATTCTCCATTGTTTACAGCCTGTGCGGCGCTGCTTTCAGCCTGATTGTTATGATGATACTTAAAAAAACCGAACTATTTACAATAACAGGAATTAGTGTTTGCGGCGGTATTTTTCATAATATCGGACAGTTAGTCGTGGCATATTTTTTATTACCCGGCTTTCCATTTGCTTATTATTTCCCGTTCTTACTCATTGCCGGGACGGCAGCCGGGCTTATAATTGGCAAGCTTTCAGATATATTGATAAAAAAACAAATTTTGATTCGGATAAATTAAGGTGACAATAGAAAAGGAAACAAAATATGATTGGATATTTACGTGGTACAATTGCAGAAATTGCAGCAAATTTAGTTATTTTAGATGTTAATGGTGTTGGCTATAATATATTTATTCCAACAGATTTCGCCGGAAAGTTAAGCACCTGCTTGGGTGAAGTGAAAATTTATACTTATACACATGTAAAAGAAGATGCCTTGGCATTATATGGATTTCCCAGCAATAATGAATTGGAATTATTCAAATTATTAATAAGTGTAAACGGCATCGGTCCCAAAGGAGCACTCGGTATTTTATCAGCTTTTTCTGCAAACGAATTAAGGTTTGCCATTTATGCGCAGGATGTCAAAAAACTCTCACAGGCACCCGGTGTCGGGAAAAAAACAGCAGAACGTATGATTTTGGATTTAAAGAATAAAGTTCATATAGAGGATTCTTTACAAGCAGAGGATGCTCTGTTTGAAGGAGACGGATTGTCAGCCTCCGCAACAGTCGAAAATCAAAACAAAAAAGATGCAGTCGAAGCACTTGTTGCACTTGGTTACTCTAAATCAGATACGGTACAGGCTGTAAGTAAAATTATTATTACCGAGGATCGTACAACCGAGAGTATATTAAAAGAGGCTCTTAAATTTTTGTTTTAAGTATTAAATACAGATAGAAATAAAGAGGATGTCATGGCACAGAGAATGATTGAAACAAATATTACCGAAGAAGATAAGAAGATAGAAGGAAGCCTTAGACCTCAGTCTCTAGTTGAATATATCGGGCAAAAAAAGGCCAAAGAAAATCTGAGTATTTATATCGAGGCAGCCAAACAACGAAAGGAAGCCTTAGACCATGTTTTGCTTCATGGACCTCCAGGGTTGGGTAAAACAACT
>CAYPIB010000168.1:0-3671 GCA_964410675.1 uncultured Roseburia sp. | reverse complement strand
AGGAGGGTAAACTTCATGGCTCTTAGCGATGTACTCTCAGATTTACGCAAAGACAAACACCTTGGGCAAAAGGATTTAGCAAAATATCTAAACATTTCCGTAAGTACTATTTCAAACTACGAAACCGGCACACATGAACCTGATTTTGAGACTCTCTGTAAAATCGCCGATTTATTTGATGTCTCAATCGACTATCTTCTTGGGCGAACTAATATTCCATACGATTTAAAAAAGCTTTCCAAACCACTTAGAAACGGCACCAGTCTCAATAAAATTATTCAGACCGTTGTTTCTTTAGATAATAAGAATCTTGATTTCATGATTGATTATCTGGATTTACTGAAATGCCGCAGCCGTATGGTTGCCGAACAAGGTGAATATGACACAGGCTGTAAAAGACATTTTCCGCATACTGGTACAAAAGACAATTCCATGTTAGACTGATTATTATATTTTATCATAAAGGAGTTTTCATGATGTGGATTGCCGATAATTGGAAAGATTACGAAGTACTTGATACATCCAGCGGAGAAAAATTAGAGCGTTGGGGAAATTATATTTTAGTGAGGCCGGACCCGCAGGTTATATGGAAAACGCCTCATCGTCACAATGGCTGGAAAAATAAAAATGCTCATTACCACCGCAGCGCAAATGGCGGCGGAGAATGGCAGTTTATTAACCTCCCTAAAGAATGGACGATTACATATAAGACTCTAACCTTTCAGCTAAAACCTTTTAGCTTTAAACATACCGGATTATTTCCGGAGCAAGCTGTAAACTGGGATTGGTGTGCCGAAAAAATCAAGTCCGCAAGGCGGCCTGTAAAAATATTAAATCTATTTGCTTATACCGGCGGTGCTACATTATCAGCCGCTGCTGCCGGAGCTTCTGTGACACATGTCGATGCCTCAAAAGGAATGGTCAATTGGGCAAAAGAAAATGCCGCTGCCAGCCATTTGGCAGACAAGCCCATTCGCTGGCTTATTGACGACTGTGTCAAATTTGTAGAACGAGAACTACGCCGCGGCAATATATATGACGGCATTATCATGGATCCGCCTTCCTATGGAAGAGGTCCAAAAGGTGAAATGTGGAAAATTGAAGAATCCATTTTTCCATTTATTGAATTATGTACACAGCTCTTATCAAAAAATGCCATTTTCTTTTTAATCAATTCTTATACTACCGGTTTGCAGCCCGCTGTGCTTTCTTATATGCTAAATACTGCCATTGTTCCTAAACTTGGCGGCAAGGTGGAAGCCCAGGAAATCGGACTCAACGTGAGCAGCAACGGTTTGGTTCTGCCATGCGGTGCTTCAGGGCGATGGTACAATAACAATATGAAATAGAAAAGACCGCTAAAAATAAATTGCCCCTCAAATGTTAGATATTTGCCTAACCTTTGAGGGGCTTTTAAAATAAATCTTTTTACATATAAGCCGCAATCGCTCCAATTATAGTTCCAAGAAATAAAAATGATAATACGAAACCTATTGCCATAAAAATCAAAGACGCTTTACAGTAATTTGCTTTGCTCTTTTTCGTACCACTGCCGAATCCCCATACAAACAACATAATGATGTTAACAAGTGGTACCATCATGATTAGATACATAATCACCCATTCACTCAGACTAACCGGTTCCTCCAGAACACCATATCCTTCATTTACATTTACGTTTAAATTATTCGAATCCATTTTGAATCCTCCCTCATTTTTTTTAAAATATACCATAATTCGACTATATTTTCAAGCTAATTATTCTTTCTTATGTATATCATATAATTAATCCTATAATAATCTTTGAAAAATAGCACCAAATCCAAAGCTGTATGCTAGAATACACCAAGGCTTTGCCAAAAAAATAATGAAACAGAATTTTTTATAAGACATTTTAGTAAGGCCTGCTAAATAGCACAATGCATCATCCGGCGCCAGCGGTAATAAAATCGATAAGATTAAAATTGTGATAAATCTCTTTTTTTCTCCAAGACAACCAATATATTTATTATAATTTTTTTCGGAAATCATTCGTTTTACAAAATGAATGCCAAATTTCCTTGAAAACCAAAATGCACCAATGGAACCGATGCAGATTCCAATGTAGTTATAAATAAATCCGCCGAAGCTGCCAAATAATCCCGCTCCTGCCGCACAGCCGATAAATCCTGGCAAAGAAGGAACCACTACTTGAAGTGCCTGATATAGGACAAACACAAGCGGTCCTGCTGCACCAAAACTTTTGACATAGCTTTCAAGTGCACTTTGAGAGGAAAAGTAACCAGCCCGATAACCGTTTATGACTGCCGCAATGATGACTAAAACAAGCAGAGCAGTAAATATAATAAGTATTTTATTGAGAATATCTGCGATATTTTTTTTCTTCATGTTATGCCTCCTAATGCTATTTTATCATAGCAGAAGGAGATAGAAAATGATTGAATTATTTCTTAAAAATTATTAAGAAAATGAGTATTTAAACGTTGATACAACTCCCCAAGCGGCAGTCCCACAACATTATTGTAATCACCTCTGATTTCTTTTATAAAAAGAGCTCCTTTTTCCTGAATGCCATATGCACCTGCTTTATCCAGCGGCTCACCTGTGGAAACATAGTTTGAAATTTCTTTTTCGGTCATCGAATAAAACGTTACTGTAGTACAAACATAAAAGTTTTCAATAAAATTCTTTCCATCCTCTTCCCAGTATAAGGCAACCCCTGTATAGACATGATGTGAACGCCCCTGCAGACATTTAAGCATATCGGCCGCCTCATCTTTACTTAATGGTTTTCCTAATATTTTATCATCTACAGCCACGACCGTATCGGCACCAATCACAATATAATTCTGCCTGTCTTTCATCTTATTAAAAACATCTTCAGCTTTTTGTGCTGAAAGGCGTTTCACTACTTCTTCCGGTCTCGTTTCTGTTATTTCCTCTTCTAGTGTAGATGGGATGATTTCAAATTCAAATCCTGCCTGTACAAGCAGCTCTCTCCGCCTTGGTGACGCCGATGCAAGAATTAACTTCTTATTCATATTATTGATACTCCCAACTTTTTATAACCGTTTTAATATTTTTTTATTTGTTTTAGCAAAAAAAGCTATCGTTAATGCAACAGCTGCAATTTCCGCCACCGGAAAAGCCCACCATACCGCTGAAAGCCCTCCAACCATAGAAAAGTAATATGCCACAGGTAAAATTACAACAAGCTGTCTTGTAATCGAAATGACCATACTGTAAACCCCATTCCCCAATCCTTGAAACAATCCTGACATCGCAATACAAAAACCGGCAAAAACAAAACCAATGCTAATGATACGCAGTGCCGGTATTCCTATTTGAAGCATGTGCTCTGAAGCGTTAAAAAGAGAAAGCAGGGGACCCGGAATGACTTGGAAAATCATAGTTCCGATAACCATAATACTAACTGCATAAATGATGCCAAGCTTTACCGTCTTAGTCATACGTTCCCTATGTCCGGCACCGTAATTGTATGCCACAATTGGAATCAGCGCATTATTTAAACCAAATACCGGCATAAACACAAAACTTTGCAGTTTAAAATAAACTCCAAATACCGCAATTGCCGTTGTCGAAAATGTCAATAATATTTTATTTAATACATAACTCATAATAGATATAATAGACTGCATAACAATAGAAGG
>CAYPIB010000167.1:0-3674 GCA_964410675.1 uncultured Roseburia sp. | reverse complement strand
CAGCCAAAATTGGTTGCTTTTATATACAGCAATATAATCACAGGGAATATCCGAATACATTATAAGAGCCCCGATCAAAGCATTCAGTTGCTCTTCTTTATTAGCAACAGGACTATCTTCTGCCTCATAATACGAATAAAACTGATATAATTTTTCTCTCTCTTCTCCATACTGGCTTTTGACAAGAAGCGGTGAATCTTCCCAAATATCTTTACCATACAGGGGTCGAAGATGTGTATTATAAATTCGGCTTTGTGACATCCATTTCTTCGGTCCCCATATATATGCCTGCTCTAAATTATTTATCTTCATATCCTCGGCCATAATATGATAGCTTTCAATAAAGTCCTTATCCAACCCGCTCTCGTGGTTTATGACATCATTGTCAGCCAAAAACACCGGTACTCCACTTAAAAAGATCAAACATATAAAAGCGCCAAATAATACAATTGCTTCCTTTTTCTGCCCCTTTTCCATTAGGCTAGCAATAATTGTTGTAATTGCCAGACATATAAATAAGAGCATCTGGCAAATCCACCTGATTGGGTAATACAAAATTAAGCCTGGAAAAAACTGTACCATCGCATAAATAGCAACAGGAAAAAGGAAAAAAGCATACGTTGCAATACCATAACAGACAATATTTCTTTTTTTTCTGTCCAGAAAAAAGAAAAGCACCAGAAGGCTTATGAAAAAGAGGCCCCAGTATTTTTCTTCCAGCTTCATAAAATAACCAATCACATCCGTGGTATCTCTTATCTCTGCCATACCTTCTCCTTAACCTTTCTTAAGAGACAAGCTGTCAAAATTGCAAGCCTTACTATGAGTACAATTCCTATCATTGCCGCTAAAAGACCAATTCCAAAATCCCTAACTGTAACCATTACTCCTGCCGTCAAAATAATAAGCAGTTCTATTACAAATCTTAAAATAATGCCTGCCTTCTTCTTTGATTCAATATTATTTTCACAAAAAAACATTTGAAATAATAGATACAGGCAATAAGGCAATAGGATACAGGCTAAAATAGTCGTCCCCTCATAGGCATAGTGAAGCATTTGATAAGCCTCATTCATATAGGCCATGTCACCAAATAATATTACGAGTGCAT
Organism: uncultured Roseburia sp.; assembly: GCA_964410675.1. Classification (GTDB taxonomy): domain Bacteria; phylum Bacillota; class Clostridia; order Lachnospirales; family Lachnospiraceae; genus RGIG3040. The sequence continues at coordinate 2,563 of CAYPIB010000167.1, read as the reverse complement.
AGGCCCACATAAAAATAATTCTAGCTTTGTTACTTTCCTTAAAAAATAGCTGTGAAAATTGATAAAATACGAGAAAACTTATGAAAAGAATCCAAACCGGAACTATTTGAAATAATATTTTTAATACATCAAGCTGAAGGTTTATTGCCATCCAAGCATAAAATCCCGGCAAACTATATAGGTTTTCCTTCAGTGATCCTGATACTTCTATCAGTTCTCCCGTCAAAGGATTAAAACCGGAAAGGGAATTTGTTTCTAACATTGTAACAACAGTTTCCGGCATCATAAACCGGCTCTCCAATAAGGGACTATAAATAAAGAAGGTAATGGCAACAAAAAGAAATGCTGCAGCTATTCCTGCACATTCCATTATTCTACTTTTATCAAACAGCCTTTTAGACATCTTCTTTTTTTCTTTATTCTTAAGTGCTCGATACAATATAAATATTATTTGAAAGATTACCGCAAAAACAACTGCAATAATTAGTATTGTATTAAAGTTATTACTCATTTCAGTCAAATTCATATTTGCTTTAACAGCCCAAATAGAATTAACTAGAAACAGACCAAAAAGCAGCAGTACACCATTTATATACTGTCTGCTCTTTGTTTGACCGATAAATAAAGTTCCTAGCAAATATGGGACGAATAACAGTACCCCTATAAGCAATATTATATTGAGTCCTTCCATTGTGGTCTCCTTAATAAGTAACTAAAAAATATAATGTGAAACCAGTACCTTATTCTAACTTCTCATAAATATATAAAGGTCCCTCTTCAATAGGTTCACCATAATTTTCATTTATAAAACTTCCAAATTCCTTTTCTTCCAGCCATATACGATAATCCATAATATATTCGCAGTCCAGGAAGATGACGGTTGGTATCCGGTCCGGATGTTTTTTATAATAAGTAAACAGCTGTTCCCCAAATGCCGGGGTACTAATCGTATTACCGGTCCCTATTTTGGCTGCTGTCTCACTGTACAAAAACATATCTGCACCAACATAAAGAAAAACATCCTCTTTTCCCACATATTTTTTCAGCGAATTCATTTTTGTCTCATACTGCCTGTAATCCAAATCTCCCACACGAATTTTATCGAGAACACCTTGTGTAACCTTATAATAAGGAACAAAAATATTTACTCTCTGTGTTGAAGTATATCGCACAAGAAATACTCTTGTTGTTAAAAGCATTCCGCAAAAACATGTGATAAATCCAAAAATTACGACTTTTTTTGCAAGATTTACGTCATTATCTAAAAATACCCTGACAACCATATAAACTGCAGTTAGTGTACCCGGTATCAAAAATGACATGGAATAATTTGCAGTTAAATTGGAAGATAAAAGAACAATGAAAACAAATAACACATTGGGAACCATTGTCGCCCAAAATAAAAACTGATCTACTTTGCTTCTCTTAAATGCAAAATAGAAATAAATCCCAATAACGTAAGTTTGTAAAATAATTGGGAATACAATCAAAAAATTCACCTTTTCAATCGTGTGAAACTGTATTAAAGCATAAACAATTTGCAAAACCAGAAGCACTGCATCAAAAAAAAGGGTATCCTTGTCTTTTATTTTACGATAAATGATTTTGCCTATGTGGCACAACACAATAACAGGAACAGTTACCTTTAACATATCAACAAAATATCTTATATGAATCAGCAAAAGTTCACCAAGAGACTGTTTGTGTGACTCATCCATGAGAATATAAGAAACTGAATTAAGCAGTTCCTTTACCGAAATTCCGCTTAATACGTATAGCAGGAAAAGAATTCCAAGTCCGACACAAGTACCGGCAAAAATACTGACATTTTTTTTCCACTTATCCTTTTCTATCCAAAACACAAGCAGGGTATACGGTATAATTAGTACGACTGCTGTTGGATAAGCGAGTATTAATATACAAAGTCCAATTGCCCCAAATAGTAAATAACTGCTTTTTTTCTTTATATAAAATTGCAGCAGCGCCATGGATACAATCATCATCCCCCAATATGATATCACTGTATATTCGGGAGACTGCACTTGCTTCGGTGTCATATTAAAAAACATGATTGCGAATATAAATGCAATATTTTTTGTACTTACATGCCGAAATGATTTATATACAAAGAAAGCCAGTCCTCCTTGTATACAAACCCCAATCCAGCGTAAAAACACAAGCAGACCACCTGTTGTACCATTGCATTTCTCAAACAGCCATACGAAAGGAGCATACAAGACCGCGGAGGTTTGATGCAGCTCCCACATATCAGCAAAGAGTTTATCTCCTTTTACCAGTCGTATTGCCATCGTAACGGCATAAGACTCATCGATATCTGCTCCTACATAAACCGTCTTTAATAAACCGGCAGCTGAAAGCAGAATTAAACCAACCCACATTATCACCGTTCCCCATTTTAGTGCAATGTTTTTATTCATTCATTCCGCCCCATAATTTATCTTTTTCAGATATAATTAAATCTTTATCGTTCATCCCATCCGGCATTGGCCATTCGACACCAATTTTCGGGTCGTTCCACAAAATTCCACCCTCATCATTTGGA
>CAYPIB010000166.1:0-3696 GCA_964410675.1 uncultured Roseburia sp. | reverse complement strand
TCTATATATTTCAGTCGAAACTAATAAGGATAGTCTATTTGATTCAGCTATAGTTGCTGAATCTAGATCATCTGCAAGTTTAGAAATTTCCTCTATTAGATTATCAAGAGGAGTTAATGCCTCTATGACTATATCTTGTAGTTGCATACTTTCCTCCCGTAACAGTATTTACATCTCTTTGGTTCTGGACAGCAACGAGGAGCTGTTACCTCAAGTTCTGTTTCTATGAACCTTTCAATATTATCTCTTAAGTCAGATATCTCAGACTTAGAGACATCACGAAAAGTAATACACTTTTTCAGTCTAGGTTGAAGGATACCAACCTTTATATCATATGGTGTATCAGATAGAAGAGCATAACAGCTAAGTTGCATACTTGCAACATTGACAGGTTTTTTACCATATTTGTAGTCTATAATATAGCAAGTAGAGTCCTTTACAAACATCAAGTCTATCTGTCCAGAAATAGACCACCCATCACATATCTCTTTATTTATTCTACGTTCACACTGTAAATCTTCACAGCCTGAAATTAGAGGTTTAATTATTTCTTCATAGGTCTTATTGGCATTATCCTGGATTTCCTTTTCTTTAGCCAAGACTAGACCTAATTTATTACGTTCTATCGCCTTACCCTTAACAAGATTTTCCATACAGCTGTGATAATATGTACCAGCATCTGCAAAGACAGAGGATTCTTCTACTCCGAATAACCGTTCTGCATCCTTACACAAGAAAAAGGATGCAGGACAGGAGAACCATAAATCTGAACCAGATGGACGAAGAACATGCCTTACACCCATAATTCTACTCCCGTATCGAGTTTGAAGCAAAGAGTGTCTTCATCTGCCGTTGTATAAATATCCACCTTGTTATGAGGAAATTTACATAACAACTGTAATTTCTCTAACGCAATTGGGAGGATCTTTTCAGATTCGACATCAATTCTTATAGCATCAAGGAATTGATCAACCTTCATTTCAGCCTGTTCAGTATGTAGAGTTATCTCATCTTCTGTTAATTGCAACTCTACAGAAACGACGGAAGACAGAGTCTTTATAACAGCTGAAAAATTCATAACCTGACATAGACTATCTTTGACTTCTAAACCTGAAATAATTCCTTCAGTTGCTTCTATGATGTCATCAGGAATCGTCTCAAATGGTATTACCAGCTGTATATCTGGCATCGTATCGAAAGTAATGCTAATATTCTTTAACTCACCTGTATCAATACAGTGAATTGTTGGAATTCCTAACTTTCCTAATCCACTAACAGTCAACAGACTTTTTTGTAAAGCTAAAAAAGAAGTTGAATCAGAATTCCCTGTAGATGTCGTAGGAATTGAGAATATATATTCATCAGATACAAAGAAGAATCTATCCTGCTGAGATCCGAATACTCGATACTCTACACCCTTTAGCTTTGAAACATCGATATCCAGCTTAGACAATTCTGTTGTTTCGCCACTGGAATCAAAGAATATCGAATATGGGAATGTTGATACAGGAGTTAACTCAAATTCACAGACTGTAGCACCACTCTGTACCTTAACTAAAGTACCATCAACAGAAATATCTTCTGTTGACAATTTAGATTTCAATAGGAATGTATCGGTTGTACTTGGGATACTGAAGAAACCCTTTAATTCTCCAGAATCAACATCAAGCTTAACCTTTATTGCAAGAAATCCAGAAACACGGTAGAAATAATTTCCATCTTCTCCGAATTCAAAAAACACATTTGTCGATTTATCGAACCCAGAAGCTATTTTACCAATTAAACTAAATAACATATTCTACTCCTCCACAATAAAATCATAATTACTGTCTGTTGGAGATACAGGATCTGGTAGAGATATTATTTCTGGTGTAGGAACAATCTCTTTGGAATCCTTCTCCACAGGTAATTCTGGCTTAACAGTTGGCTCTGGCTTAACAATTGGCTCTGGTTTAACAGGTTCAGGTGCAGGTGCAGGTGCAGGTGCAGTTATCGGCTTCGCACTTGACGGAGGTGCAGGAGGTGCCACATAACTAGATGTTACTGGAGGTGTAGTAGGTGTGACTTCAGTTGATAGAAGATTAACCTCAATTGCCTTAGGGTCTATATTATTTTCTGCTAAGTATTCCACAACCGTTCTATCTATAGGACGAGAAATTATATATATACTGTAAGCATATTCAGCATCTCTTGTATTGCGTGTTATTCGAACAGTGAAAGATACTGGTTTGTCTGTTTCAAAATTCTGATCAAGATACATTTCCTTTTCTGTAGGAGACATTGGGAAGAAACTCACACCCCCACGGTTTGGAAAATGAACTGGTATGAAGTATTTAACCTTCATATAATTATCCGACTTACAGAACGGACAAGTTTCGTCACCTGTACAATCATAATATTCTCTCTTATCAAAGTTATAGTGACATCCATACGCTTCAAGACTCTCTAAGGAATCCAGAAGGATAACTGCATCTTCCTGTGCTCCTGCATGTTTTGCTGAAATGAAAAAATACTTGTAGGCTCTTGGTGCAGAGTATTCCTCTACTTTGTTTTTAGGGATAATCATTGTTTAGCAACTCCTTTTAATTAAGATTTTAGAAAATTCTATCGAATCAAGGTTGTTTAAATCCTGACCTGTTTTAAACGGATAACTTGCAACCCTAACTTGATACTGATCCCTTAACGCAACCGAAAGAGATTTTGTACCAGAAAATCCAGCATCATCTGGATCTAACGCTAAAATGTACCTTTTAAGGTTTTTAGGTTCATCCAGTAATGTCTTTAGCTGTGTGGCTGAAGCACTCGAACCAAATAGTGCAACTGCAGATTTATTATTCTGCCAACATGTATGTGCATTAAATGCACTCTCACACACCCAGATCTCTTCTGAATCTATGCAATGCTCCATCCCATAGACAGGCTTTGGAACATCGTCTGGAAGAAAGAAGATTTTACTATCTATACTACGACGTGGAAGAAAGATACAGGCTCCATTGGAATTAAATACAGGAAAGGTTATCGTTCTATAAGTAAGATCTCCAACCTTATATTCTGGATCGTATCCCAACTTAAATTTGTCTATTACATAATCCGATATACCACGACTATATAAATACTGCCTAGCTTCTTCTTCTGACCTTCCTTGTTCATATGGCGTTTGCCAGTCATAAGTCTGTATAAACTCTGCTACCTTAGTTGAAGATGGACGTTTTCTATGTAAACCTGTACCAATGAAAGCTTGAAGAACACTACGATCTAGATTATATTTAGAGAGATAATTAATCGCCAAAGCCTCAGCTATCTCTCTTGGTGTATTAGGGTCTCGATTATTAAGAATACAACCCAACATCTGCAAAAACGGCATTGCAAGAGATCTGTGTCGGGAATCTTTACACACAAAGCAATGCATGAAACCTAAAGGCAGGTTTACTGTGTTATCCAGACTTGTCACAAACCCACAAGATGGCTTACGTTCATTTCCACCACCATGGAACGGACAACATATGGACATTTGAGGTTCTTTATATTTCTTATAGTTTATCAAACCGTCCATATTTAGTTGGTTCAAAAGTTCATACATATTTCTTTCACCCCTTTCCAGTGACTTAACGCAACAGACCTCATAATTTCTTTACCTTAAATAATTTAAAAATAATATACTTACAGAGACGAGCTACAGCGAAGTCTCCATAATTT
>CAYPIB010000165.1:1867-3759 GCA_964410675.1 uncultured Roseburia sp. | reverse complement strand
TTCTCCAATACCTAATAACCTTTGTGGGTTTTCATAAAAGATACGATTAAGTATCGCTTTATCTACCTTTTTTTCTAAATAAGGAACTATCTCCTTCATAATAGGTTTCCTGTATCTTTCATTGTGGCAATCTGTTGCCAAAAAATCTATATAACCTAATTGCATTGCTGTTAAAACAAACTTCTTATTTTTAGAAAAAAAACCTTCTAAAAAATTATGTGTATTTACTTGCAAATAACATCCCATACTCTTTAAATCTTTTAGATTTGTATATTGAGCAAACAAACAGCTATAGCGTTCAATATGTGCAATCACTGGGTAATACCCAAATGAAAACAATTCCTGCACTGCCTTTTTCAACTCTAAGAAAGAGATATCCGTTGCAAACTCCACTAATACATATTTACTCCCTGCAAGTGTATTGGCATGGCCCATCTGCAGCAATCTGTGTATTTGTGTTCCATAATATAATTCATTTCCCAAATATAATTGCATTTCATCGATAAAAGGTGTTTGTGCTGCGAGTTCCTTTAATCTAATAAAGTTTTTTTTGATTTTATCGGCCTTTTTTTTCTCGCGTTCTTCATCATATTTAGCCTTACAATGAGGGGTAAATATAATTGTCGTAATTCCCTGCTCTCTTGCAAGTTTGAGAAGACGCAGGCTTTCCTCTACAGTTGCCGCGCCGTCATCCACTTGGGGAAGAATATGGGAATGAATATCTGTATATCCCATTACTCTATACTCTCTTCTGTTTTCTCTTATGATTCCATATAATGCATCCACTAATTACTACAACAATAACTATAATAATAACAATAATCGTACCAACTCCTATTTCTTTTTTAACGGTTTCAGCTTGGCTGAGATTTTGCTTTTCCTTATTGGTATTATCGTCGCTTTCTATAGTATCATCTGAATTATCTGACACTCCTCCAGAATTTTGACCGGCTGCATTCGCTACAGAAGCAAGTTCCTTAATGGCTGCCTTAACCTCCTCCGGCAAACCCTGTCCCTCATCAGTATTGTCATTCTCATTCTCTTGACTGTCATTTTCTTGACTAATATTACCTTGACTATCATTCTCTTTATTTTTACTATTACCTTTAGATTCTTCAGCTTCTGCTTCACCTTCGACAGATTCTGATTGATCCGTATTACTATTTTGTTCATTCTGCGGTGTTTCGTTTTCCCCAGCTTGATTTTCAGCTCCCGGCACGGTTCCTACCTTTACTAAATATCCGCCTGAAACCCCCTGTGCTGTACCGCCATTAATAGCACCGATTGCCTGGCTGGCCTGGTCTGATGTCAAATCAACATCTGGGTCCGAAAGCGTTGCCCTTAAATCGCTGATAGCTGCCGGAGTTGCTGCATAATAGGCTCCTTCATATTCAAATGTACCGGATGCTGCGGCAATTACTGACGCTTCATTGCCATTGATACCACCGGCCTTCACTTGGAGAGGCGTAGCAAATGTAAATAGTAAGAATATTGTTCCTAAAAATAGTAAATATTTTTTCATAATTAATCCTCTTGACAAGCTGATAGGGCGTAAAAAATCACGCCCTATCACCTAATTATTTATTCACGCATACTAATTTTTATTCAGTAAAGCTTCCTGCTAAAATAGTTTTCATTGCAGCTACAGCTTCATCTAAAGAACCTGTGCTTGTTACTATAAGTGCTTTATTTGTTAATTTTGCTGTTACAGCATCGCCATCCACTGTAGCAGTAATCACACCATTTGTAACAGTTAAATCAGTTACAGCAAATGTCTTTTCGCCTACTTTAACTGTTGCATTTCCAAATGCATAGGTGCCTGCAAATTTATTGGCATCAAGTAAGGTTTGTACTCCAGAAAGGTATTTGTTAAATGTATCTGCACTAACACC
>CAYPIB010000165.1:0-1767 GCA_964410675.1 uncultured Roseburia sp. | reverse complement strand
TTATTTGCACTCTTGCCTGATGTCTTTACTGTTGCTTTTACTGTTGCTGTCTTTTCAGCATCGGTACCACCTAAAGCAAGTGCTACTGATGACTGATCTACTTTTACAGATGTTACTTTACCTGTAACGGATTTAACTTTAAATTTAAACTTTACATTCTTATTCGCTTTTGATGTAATTGTAATAGTCGCTACACCATTTTTCTTGCCTGCTGTAATTTTTCCTTTGCTGTTTACCTTTGCAATAGAAGATTTACTGGACTTATATGTAACTGCCTTATTGCTTGCATCCTTTGGAAGTACTGTTGATTTAATTGTAATAGACTTTCCACGTGATACTGAAATTGTTTTATTTGCCTTAATTGTTAAACCATCAGAGGTTGTTGCTGTAATTTTAGCTGGAGCCTGCTTTACTGTAATGTTAAGAGTATCTTTTCTCTTAGGATTTGCCTTAGAAGATACTGTAATTTTTGCCTTGCCTGCTTTTTTAAATGTCATTACCCCTTTACTGTTTACAGAAACAACAGTTGGATTACTGCTCTTATAAACAACCTTTAAGCTGTCCTTCTTGCTTGTCCGCTTAATTGTCACCTTTAATTTCTTTTGAACATTCTTTTTACCTCTTGTAACAGTATAAGATGTTTTTTTAGTTGGAGCTGTAATCGTTACTTTTTTGACAGCAGCTTGAGCGGTCATGCCAAGCATTAATGTCATAATCATTGTTAGAACTAGAACTTTTGTTATCCTTTTCATGTCTTCCTCCTTTAACCTTTTCTCTAATAGTAAACTAAATATATACTTTTTTAAATAATCTGTCAAGTAATAAATGCATTTTTTATTACTTGACAGATTGTTCTTTCTTATAAATATTGCATTGATAATAAATTATGTGTTACTTAATCAAGTAATTGTCAGATAACTTTTACTTTGAATATGAATAATTTTCCATATTATAAGGAAGCTAGAAGTGAAAGTTTCTCTAAAAGGAGCAAAAGGAACATGATAGACTTAAAAGCAATCGGAGTACGAATTCAAAACCGCAGGCATGAATTACTATTTACACAACAATATATATATGAAAAATTAGATATTTCACAAAATCATTACAGTAGGATTGAAAACGGACATGTTGGAATGTCCTTTGAAATTCTTGTAGAGCTATGTGAAATTTTAGAAATTTCAATAGATTATGTCCTAACAGGCAAGGTTTCAGCAGCAGACAACTCGCTTTTATTTATTAAGCTTTTTAATTCGTGCTCTGATAACCAGCAGCAATATATTATTGAGAATCTAAAGTTATTTTTAAAGTACTCGTCCCCTCTCTAAAGAATAGCAACAAAGAGGAATTTCCATAAACAAAAAAATCCCAACAGAGCCCCTGCTGAGATTTCTTTGTTTTATTCCTTTTGTTCAATTTCATATAGCGTATGTTCCATTTCTTCTAACTGACTGGCAAATTCTAATAAAAGCTCACTATGCGCTTTTACTTTATGTTCATTCTTATAACAGATACGATGCTCCATCGTTGCCCACAGCTCCATCTGAAGTGTGCGCAGCTGGATTTCAACCGGATAGTATTCCATCCCATCGATGTGATATACCGGAACACCAATCACAAGATGATAGCTTCGATAGCCATTTTCTTTGGCATTCTTTATATAGTCTTTTTCCTTTAAAACAAGTATATCCGACTGCCTCTTAATCATAGAAAGCACTCCATAAATGTCGTCTACAAAAAAACAAATAATCCGAATACCGGCAATATCAG
>CAYPIB010000164.1:0-3853 GCA_964410675.1 uncultured Roseburia sp. | reverse complement strand
AAGGCAGTTTAGAAGGCTTTACGCCACAAAGCGAATTTTACACTTTTGAAGAACTCAATATAGGGTGAAAAACTATTACAGACAGTACTTTGCGAGACTTTAATCTATCTTACGGAGTGATTTACTTTATCATAAAATTTTAGGAGCGTGCAAAGCGTTCCTATTTATTAAGATATTCCTAATATAAAAGCATAGCAGATTTTTAGAGATAGTTTAGAGATTTAAATTATAATCTTGTATATGTCAAAGGAAATTATGAGACAATTACATAATTTTTTTATTAGGAGGATTTTAATGAAGAAAAAAGGTTTATTAAAAAAGGGAATTTCCCTTCTGCTGGCAGCATCTATACTATTAGCCGCAGGCTGTGGAAATGGCAGTACAGAATCAAGTATCACAGGTGATTCAAAGAAAGAAGAGAACGCCGAAGCTGAGAGTCAGGCTAAAGGCAGATATTTGGAAAGTGATCTTACGTTACCGGAAGGAGTGGACCGGGTTGCTGATATGAAGCAGTTAGAGGATGGAAGTATACTGCTTTTAGATCGGTCACAGGGGCTGTTCACCTCCAAAGATAACGGCCAGACATGGGAAAAAAATCCCAATAAGATTACAAATGAATTAGGAGATGAACCTTATGTCTCTTTGGCAGCTGTTAGTTATGATAAAAGGGTATTTTTTGAATATGTGTTAGCTGACATGCCGGAGGATGTTGAAAATGCGTCAGATGTTACTATTTCATATCACTATGGATTGTTAGATGCAGATGGTAATTTTCAAGAAATTAAACTGACTGGGATTAATGATTCAAGCACCTCATTTGGCATTGAATTTTTAAAGGACGGTACGCTGCTTTGTGCTTTTAAAGAAATTGTTTATAAAGTAAATATGGATTCCGGAGAGTTAGAGGAATTCTGCAAGCTTGATGATAAAGTTGCTCAGATGAAACTGCTTCATGATAATTTATTAGTTTTAACAGAAAAAGGTGCTCATTACTTTAATGTAGAAACCGGGAACGAAGTTGAGGATACGGTTTTAAGTGACTTTGTTTTAGAAGCAGTTGATGGTGTACAAAGTTATTCCGATAGTTCTTATTCCATCTTATTTTGTGAAGGAGAAAAGGAAGATACCCTTTATACGGCTTCTGTTAAAGGTATGTTTCGTCATGTCACAGGCGGAACGGTAATGGAGGAAGTGATGAAGCAAAACCTTAGTGCACTGGGTGATCCGTCAGTTGAATTGCAGAGTATGCTAATGCTGTCGAATGGTACATTTTTAATTGCCTATGGCGAAATAGGGGGATCAGCCTTAAGGAGCTATACGTATGACAGTGAAGTATCGGCGGTGCCTAAAAACAAGTTAGCGGTTTACAGCTTAGATGATAATATTAATATGAAACAGGCAATTAGAGATTATCAAAAACAAAATACAGATGTCTATGTTGAATACGTAATTGGCATGTCGGGCCAGGATGGAATGACAAGAGAAGATGCCATTCGTAATTTAAATACCGAAATTTTAAGCGGAGAGGGTCCTGACTTGCTTGTACTCGATGGGCTCCCAATCAATTCCTATATGGAAAAAGGTATTTTAGAAGATTTATCACCAATTTTTGCCAATCAATTAAAAGATAAAGAATATTTTGAAAATATATTAAATGCCTATAAGAAAGATGATAAGCTCTATGCTGTACCTTCTAGATTCAGTGTTCCGCTTCTAATCGGCAGGGCTGAAGATATAGATCAGGTTGATAACTTAGATTCATATGCAGAATGTGTGAAAAATCTTAGAACAAAGAAGAGCAGCGGCTCTCTGATTGGTGCATTTACAGAAGAAAAGGTGCTGCGCTATTTATATGATGTTTGTGCTCCGGCATGGTTCGATGAGAATGGAATGCTAAAGAAGGATGAGATGGTACATTTCCTGACAAAGGCAAAAGAGATTTATGAGGCTGAATCACAAATTCCGCAGGCTGATTTAGATAGAAACAAAAAAAGTGATGATTATCAAATTGAAATGGCAGCAACAGGTGTTTTAGGAAGGTCAATTGATGATATATATTTAAATGTCGGAAATAAGGCGATTAGTTATTTGAGAAAGGAAATTGAATTAATAAGCGGAAAATCGTCTGGTATCATGAGTGATTACGATTATGTGATGGTTGCTTCAGTGAAAAAAAAGCTGGGTGATACGACAAGGATAAAGGCATTTAATGGTCAAAGCCAAAATGTGTTTATACCAAGTTCAATCATTGGTTTGAATGCGCAATCAAAGTCAAAGGACGTAGCTTCCGATTTTGCAGCGTTCGTAATGTCGGCAGATGGTGATAGCTTAAAGACCGGAGTCGGTTATCCTGTTGATAAGAAGAGCTTTGCGTCCTCGCTGGAACAAAATGAGGTGCTATCCAGCAGCCTGGCAATGACAGGAGAGGATGGCGAAATGGTGAAGCTTGATCTTGATTGGCCTTCGGAAGAGGATTTAAATGTATTAAGGGATATTGTTAATAATGTAAGCACTGCTTCCATCACCGATAGTAATTTAAAAGATGCGGTCTTAGAATTGGGACCGAATGCATTAAATGGAACAAAGGATATAGAAAGTGTGGCAAATGAGATTGTTAACAAAATGCAAATCTATCTTTCAGAATAAAAAAATATGGTTTTTGCTTCCAAGCCTTTTAGGCGTAGGAGTGTTCGTACTGCTGCCGTTTGTGGATGTAGTGCGGCGCTCCTTTACCGGAGCAGTAGGCGGATCTTTTACCGGACTGAATAATTATAATCTTATCTTTCATAATCCGGCATTTCTGCTGGCAGTTAAAAACACGGTCCGCTTTGTTCTTATCTGTCTGCCGCTTTTGATTATTCTTTCACTGGCGGCAGCGGTTTTCCTTAGCCGGCTTAAAAACATACAGATTTTAAAATCAGCATATCTCCTTCCGATGGCAATTCCAACGGCAACAGTAGTGCTTATTTGGAAAATGTTGTTTCATAAGCAGGGGCTTTTAAATACCGTTTTAGATAAGGTGCAGATCGGTCCGATAGATTTTATGGGTTCTGATGCTGCCTTCTGGGTACTGGTAGTCAGCTATATTTGGAAAAACATGGGCTATGTAATCGTACTATGGTTAGCGGGTATTTTTAGTATCTCGGAGAGCATTATTGAAGCTGCAAGAGTCGATGGAGCAGGAGAATGGACTTGTTTTTTCAAGGTGGTTTTTCCTAATTTGAAACCGGTTTTGTATACGATTACAGTTTTTTCTTTCATTAACTCCTTTAAGGTTTTCAGAGAGGCTTATCTTGTAGCGGGTTCCTATCCACAAACAAGCATGTACTTATTACAGCATTTATTTAACAACTGGTTTATCAATATGGAAATAGACAAAATGGCGGCGGGTGCGGTTTGTCTGGCAGTTGTTTTAACGATAGCAGTTCTTTTGCTTTCATTTTTATGGGAAGGCAAGGAGGAAAAATAACGATTAGTAGGAGAAAGAAGTAAACTATGAAAAGAAAAATAGCATCAAAATGCATACTGATTCTTTTGGCAGTTATTCTTTGCCTGCCAATCTATTTATTAGCGATTGGCTCTTTAAAAAGTAATCTTGAGCTAATGAAAAGTCTTGCACCGGTACTTTCGGATACCGAAGGTATGGCCAAATATAGTCTGCTTCCCAATTATCCTACCTTACGTAATTTTATCGAGCTGCTGTTTGATAAGCCGGAATTCTATACTGTATTTGGCAATTCATTAAAGATTGTTCTTCTTACTCTGTTCGGACAGCTTTTAGTAGGAGTGCCGGCTGCCTGGGCATTTGCAACCTTTAAGTTTCATGGAAAAAAAGTACTTTTTACTTTTTACA
>CAYPIB010000163.1:0-3859 GCA_964410675.1 uncultured Roseburia sp. | reverse complement strand
GACAACTTTTATGAGTTTTTTGGCAATGAGGATATTGTGACGAAGGCTGTTTCTGATGCAACAGAGCGTCGACAGGCATTAATTAGTAGTGGATGGGAGTTTATTGACAAATACAAAGAATATCATGACTATTATAGAATTACATGTAATCGATAACATTTTAACAAATTCCATTTACAGATAGATAAAGCAATTGATTTTCATTGGGTGCCCAGTATAATAACAACATGGCAACATTTTGCTCTGATTCAAAGAATAGACTTATCTTAATGTGACTTAAAAAACCTTACTGATTTTCAAATAATGAAAGTCGGTAAGGTTTTTTAGCACAAAACGCCATCTGCACCAAGGGCAGCTTCTTTTTGCGTATAAAACAAGCCGCTATATAAATATATTTGAATAAGTAGCGTACCAATCAATAGCATGAGGTATCATATGAAAATAGTAGCAGCTTATTTAAGACTTTCAATAGAAGATGAAGAGTATGTTGAAAGTAACAGTATTATAAATCAAAGACTGTTGATTCAGAAATATTTATGCGGCAATCCTGAATTTTCTGATTATGAAATAAGGGAGTATCATGATGATGGGTATTCTGGTACAAGCTTTAAAAGACCGGGAGTTACGAGCCTTCTAAATGATATTAAAAGAAACTTTGTGACATGTATTATAGTTAAAGATTTTTCCCGATTTTCTAGAGATTATATTGATATGGGCTCCTATCTTAATCAAATATTTCCCTTTATGGGGGTGCGCTTTATTTCCATTCTTGATTGTTATGACAGCAAGGAACATAGAGGGAATACGTTAGAAATTGATGATGCATTTAAAACCCTTTTAAATGATTTATATTGTAAGGACATTTCTGCAAAGGTAAAGGCGGGACTAAATCATAAATATTCAAATGGTGAGTATGCTTTTGGGCAGGCACCATTTGGCTATGAAAAGATATCAGATCAAAAGAATCAAATAAGGGTGAGTGAAAAGGAAGCAGAAATTGTAAGGTTCATTTTTGAATTATCAGCTAACGGACTTTCACCAGTTGAAATTGAAAAAAAACTTCATAAGGAGAGAGTGCCAACGTGCTCTCAAATACGAGGTAAAAAAAAGAAAAATAAGGAGCATGATTGGTGTTGGTGCAGCTCCATGGTGAGAAAGATTTTAACTAATAGATTTTATCTAGGTGAATTTGCTTACCATAAGAGCGAAGTGGTGACAGTTGGAAGTAATAAAGTAAGGCAGCTGCCAAAAGAGCAATGGAAAACTATAGTAAATCACCATAAACCACTTGTGTCAATTGAATTATTTGAGCGGGCACAGTATTATAAAACTGGGATATCCACTAAGAGAAAACATCCAAAGCATCCTTTTACCGGTAAACTATATTGCGGCGGCTGTGGTTATGCAATGATTTACAAGCGGTCTGCTAAAGGAAAAGAGTATCGTCGTTTTGAATGCAGAAAACATGCACAATTGCGGATAGAGTCGTGCTGTACTTACTATAGAGCAGAGATTTTAGAAGAGTTAGTTTTGACTATGCTTAACAAAGAGCTGATAAAAATGGCTGATTTACAGCAATGCAAAAAAAATTTAATAATATCATTAAAAAACAAGATAACTCAATTAAACGAAAAGCTAAGGGAGGAAATAAGAAACAAAGATGAATTAGAACAAGATATGTCAAAGGCTTATGAAGAGTATGCTGACGGTGTGAGCGATGCAGAGCAATATAAGAGTAAAGCAAGGAAAATAGAGCTATTAATGAACAAGCTGGAATATTCAATTACGCAATATAATAAGTATTTGAGTGTAACAAAAACAAAATATTTTGATAATCTGGATGGTCTTAGCGAAGTTTTAACTTTTGTATGCATTAGTGAGCTTACACAGGAAGTAGTGGATGAGTTTATCAATCATATAAAAGTATTTAAAGACAAATCCATTGAGATCGAATGGGGATTTAATGAAAATAATATTAAAGAAGAAAAAGTTGTGTTATAGTGGTTTATATTGTTTTATAACAAATCTTATAGAAAAGGAAGAGGTAGTATGATACCACTATATTTATGTGATGATGATTTACAAGTATTATTGCATTTAAAAAAGATAGTAGAAAAGATAATTATTATTTATAATCTTGATATAGAAATTGTACTGGTAAGCGAAAATCCAAAGGCAATCATTGAACATAAGAAGTCACAAATGCAACGCTCGATATACTTATTAGATGTAGAACTGAAAAATGATGATTATAATGGATTTTCATTAGGAAAAGAATTGCGTTCCATGGATCCCCGAGGTTTTATTATATATATTTCAACACATGAGGAATTAATGGCCGAAACATTTAAGTACAGATTAGAAGCAATGAGTTATCTTATTAAGGATGATATATGTACTTTAAGAAAACAAATTTTAGACTGTCTGTTAGAAGTTATAAAATTAGTAGAAGATGATAATAGTGATGTAAGTAATTATTATAGTATAAAAACTGATAATAAGCATTATCATATTTCCCAAAAGGATATATTATTTTTTGAGACGGCAGGTCCACATCGGGTTGCAGTACATACATTAAGCAGTATGATTGAATTTAGAGGTGATTTAGGCAAGATTGAAAAGGAGCTAAAGGGTAACTTTGTCAGAACACATCAGTCTTATTTGATTCAGCACAATCAAATAGAACAAGTAAATTACTTGAACAATACAATAAAACTTAAAGGCGGCGGTATATGCCTGCTATCTAAAAAAGGTAAGAAAATTTTAAAGCAGTCACTTGATGTATTAGAGGAGAAAAGGTAGATGCTGGAAATAGGTAGAAATTTTTCAATTTTAATATATTTGTTCTTACTTAATTCGTTTTCATACATGATTCAATATATTTTGGCATACAAACTCCTTTTATTTTATGCAAAAAGAATGCGTACAAAAATAATCAGTATTGTAACAGGCATTGTAGCAATTGTATTTTCAGCAGGTATTACAACTCTAATAACGATAAGACAAATTTTTGTAAATGGGAATTTTGCCCTAAACGGGATCATAGTAATTGTATTTTTATTTGTATTCTCCATAGAAGTGCTTTGGTTAGTTTTTGTTTTTAAACGTTTCTCAATACCTTTTATATTGTTATTAGCAACGTGTGCCAATTCCATTTTAGAGCTTATGGACTTATTCATCGAAACATTTCCACCATATATCTATATGATTACGAAATACGATTCTTATTGGATAAAAGGTTTAGCAAGAATAAGTATAGCAGCATTTATTTTAATTTTAATCGTTATAATACTTCGAATTTGTTCTAAATTAAAGATTTTTACGGAGCTTAGAATATTAGTAAAGCATCCTGTTATATGTATTCTTTCCAGTGTAATTATGATTAGTGTAAAATATGGGGTGTTAAAGCTTTTTAGTCAAGTAAGAGAAGTATTAGGAATGAATTATAATTATCTTATTTATAATCTTTTCATAACCTTTGCAATCGTAATGGTTTTTGTATTAATGAGCTGTTTTATTATAGATTTAAAAAGAAAACAGACAGAGTTACTAATGAAACAGCAGAAAGATTATATGGATAGCTTAGAATATTTGCAAAATGAATTAAGAGCAGTACATCATGATTATAAAAATATAGCGGCAGGCTTATATTTCCAGGCAGAAGAAGGAAATATTGAGGGAGTTAAGAAATACGTTAGTGAAAAGTTACTTCATTTGGATAAAAATATTAAGTCAAGCATGCAGCAGATGAATCAACTTACTAATATTAATCATTTGGAAGTAAAAAGTCTGCTTTTTTTGAAAGCAGGACAAGCCCGGCAAAAAAATATTAAGTTTGAAATAGAAGTGTTACAGCCTG
>CAYPIB010000162.1:0-3934 GCA_964410675.1 uncultured Roseburia sp. | reverse complement strand
GCGGAAACAATCTGAGGAAAATAGTAAAGAATAGTAAGATTGGAAAAGCAGCATCTAAGGTATGGGGGAAGGTTGCGAAGAAGGGCGGTAAGAAGGTTGGTAAGGAAACTGAATTATTTTTACCAGATAAATTCTATGAAAAGCGACTCCCTAGTCAGGTATCACCTGGTACGAGATATCTTCCGAAGTATGATGAGGTTGGGAATGTAAAACAAATTAAGATGTACGATAAATTCGGAAGAGAAGAAGCATGGATTGATTTTACAAACCATGGATATTCAAATATAAAAAGTCCCGATTACCACACAGTACCTCATTGGCATGAAAGAGTATATGATGCATTTAACAGAGATGGAAAAAAAATACATCATCGTAGAGATGTAAATACACCATTAGGAGGGAAAAAATGAAAAAAATAATGTATGAAGATTGTAATAATAATGCTTATTTTTTAAAAGGTATATTCAGTGAAATACAATCGTTTGTAAACGTTGAGCTTATATGGAATGTTTCTGATATTGAAATTATTCCCATTGACCAAGGTGATTTTGTAAATGGGTCATATGGTGCTGATAGGGAAAAGGTTTATAATTTTGGAAAGAAAATATTAGATGAACAGGAGGTACAGATAAATAATAATGCATTATTAGAGATTTTAAATTTTACAAAAGTAATTTATTATGGGTTATTTACTACTACAATAGATAGTAATTTAATAACTATTAAGATTTTTGATGGTGATATTATAGAAATACAAGGAGTAATTGAGGATAAAATAAATATTACAATCTAAGCGATTACATATATGTAAAAATAATAAAAAATATTAGCACTTAACAGTGCTTAATGCTTAGGAATTTATGAATACGATTAAAGTTAAAAATTAGATAGAATTTCAAATTTGAGTTTCAATAAAGAAGGTTTTATTATTAATTAACAAATATATATTATATTCATTATCTCATACAGCCACCCCTCCCGCCTAACATGAGCAAACTATTTGAAAACGGCGAGCAACTATCGGAAAAGCAATCAAAAAGGCAGGGATTGCCAGTCAAGGATGACTGGCAAAGCCCCATTGTGCACGGATGCACATATGGGGCGACCCGAACACCGCCAACTAAGGTTGAATATAGTTGAGGGGGTTTGGGAATGGCAGTTATATTAGAGATGGAACATGTAACAAAGTCTTACAATAAGACCAAAGTTATTGACCAATTCAGTTTAAAAGTAGAAAAAGGTCATATTTATGGTTTAATTGGACCGAATGGTGCTGGAAAAACTACTATTATGAGAATGCTGGCAGGACTATCATATCAAGACAGTGGTCAAATTAAGCTTTTTGGTAAATCGGACAATCTTGATATACAGGGCAGCAGGATGAGTTTTATGCTTGAGGCACCATATATTGATGGAACCATGACTGCAAGACAGAACATGAGTTATATTCGTTATCTGCGTGGCGTGGCAAGTGAAGAACGTATTAATGAGATACTAGAATTTATTGGTTTGGCAAATACGGGTAAAAAGCAGACACGTAATTACTCACTTGGAATGCGCCAACGATTGGGCATTGGCATGGCATTGCTTTCAGGACCTGAAATTATGGTTTTGGCTGAACCTATTAATGGTTTAGACCCCGAAGGGATTGTAGAAGTACGTAAAATGCTTCTTAAGTTATGTAAGGAGCAGGAGACAACAATTTTACTCTCAAGTCATCTGCTTTCAGAGTTGTACGAATTGTGTACTGATTTTACAATAATTAATCACGGTAAATTAATTGAGAGCATTTCCAGAAAGAAGCTGGAGGAGAAGAGCCGTAAGCATCTGGTTATTAAGACAAATGCCTTGGATAAGACGATTGCCATGCTAGAAGATAAATTACATATTAAAAATTATAAAATCATCCAGCAGGAACTGCATTTGTATGACAAGGTAGAGGATTTGGAGCAATTTGTAAAGCTTATTTTTGATCATAACTTTATTGTTACAAAGCTAGTGTATATGGAAGAAAATCTGGAGGATTACTATTTAGAGAAGGTTGGTGATATGAATGGTCAGATTGTTAAGGGCAGAATGGTTTCGGGTTAGAAATTCCTGTCACTATCCGCGATGGGCGGCTTTGATTTGGTTTAGCTTAGTATTGTTACCAATTGTGGCTAGTTTTGCTTTTGATGAGATTACAGTGGCAAATTATATGGGCCTTATTAAGGTTGTGGTCCTTTTTATTGCTCTATTTTTAGGAGCATTTATAAGTGTCTGTATTGGAATGAATTACCAGAATAAGACAGCTTATTATGAAATAATGGAAGGCAATACCATCAGTACTATGATTATTAGCAGAGTTATAGTATATGTAACCTTTATGACATGTGGTTTATGTACTTTATTTGGTGCCGCAGTCGGCATATTAAGTATTGTAAATGGCATAGGTGAAATCAACAAACTGCCATTACGTTTCATTCTATTTGTAGTTATTATAATCCATATATGTATTGTGTCATCATTAATTGCAATTAGTATTCGTTCATTGGCGGCACTAGTATTTATAGTGTTACGATTTGAGTTATTAGAGGGAATATGTACCATGATATTGCCGGCAATATTAATAGACGAGTTAAATTTTAAAGAGTCTGCTGTACAGAATCTATCTAATTGGTTCATATTATCGCAATTTGAACAAGTTTTGATTGGAACAGTGGATATTACTTTTGTAATGATAGTTATAGCAAGCTTGTTTATTGAGGGGATTTTTTTGTATATCGTTGCAATCTTAAGCATGAAAAAGAGGGAGTTTTATTGAACTATATAATTAACTTCATGCTAAACTCTCCATTATTACATTTTACCACAGCAGCGATTTCTAATTTTTCAGTCATGCATTTTACGATATATAAGCCAAGACCATTTCCGCGTATGATATTTTTCGAGAAACAGCTATCCAAACTAAAGTCCCCTTGATAAAAATGCATCAAAAATTTGTTCTGGATTTATTTTAGAATCTTCCATATAGCCATTTTTTATTTCAATGATAATGTTTTTGTTGTCTTGCATGACTAATACAGAAACATATGATTTTGCATATTTCCTTGAATTTGAAAACAAGTATTCTAAGATTCGGAAAATGTAATGTTTGTTTGTATAGAGCATAATATCTTTATCTGGAATATTAAAATTTGTCAGAAGATTCCTATCTTGTATCCATTGATATTGTTCTAAAATAATTTCTGAAAGAACATTATTAAGGTTAACCTTTTCTTTCTTAATTTCATTATTTTAATCGGATTCTAATGACACTAATTCAAACAAATCATCTGATAATTCTTTTAAATAAGAAGTCTTTTCCAGTGCAATTGAAAGATATTCTTCATCTTTTCCCCCAAGTTCTGATTTTTTTCTATCATCTGGAGATAGCCAGTAATTGAATTCAGGGGAGTTCTAAAATCATGAAAAATTCCTGTCATAACATGATGCAGTTTTTGCCTGTCCTGTCTATAATGAATCGAAAGTTTTTTTGTCTCGTCTAATTGACAATTCAATACATTTACCATAGCTAGAATATCCTTATCAAAAAAATCTACTCTTATATTTTTACGATAATCCTGTATTGACCATTGCTTTATCTCAGTTGTAAATTTTTGAATCTGTTTTTTAAGCATCAGATAACGAACCTGAGATACAATACTATACAAAAATAGTAAAAGACAAATACCTAACCCAAATTTAATCACTGGATGCCACCTTCTTTCGTAGAATTCTATCCAATTATATCAAGAGAGCCATTTTTAGTAAACAATAGTTAATTAAAAAAGCGGCTCACATAATTTTTTTTAAGTAAATTATTGAGTAGGCATACAAGTAAAAAAAGTATAAATAGTACCAAAACTGGTCGTTCATCCCATTTCACGTACCGTCTGTCGGAAAATGAACATAA
>CAYPIB010000161.1:0-4047 GCA_964410675.1 uncultured Roseburia sp. | reverse complement strand
CTTATATCTCATTCAGGTAATGACAAAGGAAGCAGAACCGGAAGGATTTAAGTGGAAAAATAAAAATTCTACTCCTGGAATTTATGTTTTGGAATAATAGAAAGGTATGCAAAGACTGGCGACTATAGACTTAGGAGACATATAGTTGTTGGTGTAAAAGTTAAGGGCGTCAGATTGCATATTATCAACGGTGAAAAGGGAGAGTGATATGGTGAATAAAATAGTATTATTATTTTTATGTGGTATCTTTTTAATTAATCTTGTGGGTTGTGAATTTAAAGAGCGTGAAGATTATTTAACAAGAGTTGATCAAACAGAAACAGAACAGACGGATGCAATGATGCAGTCTGTTATAGATGCGCTGGAAGCGCAGGATGCTGAACTATTGAAGAGTTTATTTTCACCATATGCACTAAAATATGCAGAGGATTTAGATAAAAAAATAGAAGAACTGATGGACTTTTATCTGAAATCTGAAGGTGAATTTAAGGCAAGTTATATTTCAAGGCAAAGAGCCCATTATGGTGTGATAACCTTAAAATTAATTGGTACTTATACTATATCAAATGATAATCAGGAGTATAAGATGAGAGTGGTAACATGTCCACGAGATGATGAGGAACCAGATAAAATAGGCTTATATCTCGTGCAAGTAATGACGGAGGAAACAGAACCGGAAGTATTTAAATGGAAAAATGAAAAGTCTGCTCCGGGGATTTATGTTTTGGAATAATAGAAAGGTATTAACAGACCGGAAACTATAGGCTTCTCTCAGGAGCCTTATAGTTGTCGGTGTAAAAGTTAAGGGCGTCAGATTGCATATTATCAATGGTAAAAGGGGGAGAAACGTTTTGAAAAAGATATTATTATTAGTTATATGCGGAATAATGTTAATTAATCTTGTGGGGTGTGAATTTAAAGAGCGTGAAGATTATTTAACAAGAGTTGAGCGATCAGAAAATGAACAGTCAGATGCAATGATGCAGTCTGTTATTGATACGCTGGAAGCGCAGGATGCGGAAGCATTAAAGAGCTTATTTTCACCATATGCACTGGAGCATGCAGAGAATTTAGATGAAAAAATAGAAGAACTGATAGATTTTTATCCGGGATCTGAAGGTGGATTTAAGGGAAGTTATTTTTTGAGTAAAAGAACTCATTATGGTGTAATTACCTTAACATTAATTGGTACTTATACCGTAACAAATGATAATAAGGAGTATAAGATGTGCTTAGTGACATGTCCACAAGATGATGAAGAACCAGATAAAATAGGCTTATATCTCATTCAAGTAATGACAGAGGAAGCGGAACCGGAAGGATTTAAATGGAAAAATGAAGATTCTATTCCGGGGATTTATGTTTTGGAATAATAGAAAGTATGAACAGACCGACAACTATAAGGCTTCTCTTAGGAGCCTTATAGTTGTCGGTGTAAAAGCTAAAGGTGCTAAATAGCATATTAACTTGACGTGAGGAGAAAAGTATTGAAAAATCATTATGTATATGTAGGAAATGATAGCTATGGAAGAATTTTTATTTGTCTTGAGGAGGAACAGGCTTATCGGGAGCCGGTAGTCAAAAAAAATAAAGCAACGGCATATTTGGGAGTTTTGTGTGGAATGTTTTTATATGGTATGCGGGATTGGCTCGTATGGCCAGGGATGAATGGAAGAAATCTGGCAATTGCAGCTGTTATCATTGGATTTGCTTTAGGGCTTGTTTGCTGTTGCCTGATAGACAAATATATACAGCGTATATATGCAGGAAAAACAGCGTTAGATAAGGAAAAATTGGAGCTGGAATTATTGCTCCAGACGGTAAAGAAACAACAACCAGGATTACGCCTTTGTCTTCTCTTCCTAATCGGGCTGAGTGTAGTCTTGTGTTTTTTTACGATAGCAGAGGGAGGTAATTTATTATTTTTTATCTTTGAAATAATGATAATTATCTGTAGTGTTGTTACGAGTATGTATTATCAGCCATGGCGGAGGAAAAAAGCTATTAAACTGTTAAAAAAATGGCAGAGGGAGCGGGAAGGCAGTGTGGGTCTATCGGAAACTCTCGTATCAGACAATTGATTTTGATACCCACAAGGTAATTCGTAAATTTTCGAAGAAGTAGGAAAATCGCTTGACTCACAAACGACAGCATAGTACGCTGTATATTGTTATAATATTTTTAATACAGATAGGAGAACAGCGATGATTTATAAGACTTCATCCTTTTTAGATGAACTTGATGAAAGGGCATATAAAGGAAATGATCTCGGAAGTGTGTATACACCTTGGAAAACAGTGTTTAAAGTGTGGGCACCAACAGCAGAAGATGTAGTACTTAAATTATATGATACGGGTGAGCAGGGAAAAGGACAGCTGCTTGAGCAGGCTGGGATGGAGTATTCGGAAAATGAAGGCATATGGACTCTGGAAAAAGAGGGAGATTTGGCAGGAGTTTTCTATACATATGGCATTATCGTAAATGGTCAGGAAAATGAAGTCGTAGACTTATATGCAAAAGCAGTCGGAATTAGTGGAAACCGGGCAATGGTTGTTAATCTTGAGAATACAAATCCAAAGGGATTTGAGCATGACTGTCATGTCATGCAAAAGAAAAATACAGATGCTATTATTTGGGAAGTTCATGTAAAGGATTTTTCCAGCAATCCCAATTCCGGAATCAGTGAAAAAAATCGCGGCAAATATCTGGCATTTACCGAGAGAAATACAACATTAAACGGTGAAGGAAAAATAGCGACAGGTGTTGATTATTTAAGTGAGCTTGGGATTAATTATGTGCATCTTCTTCCGGTGGCGGATTGGGAAAATGATGAACTTAAAGAATGCCGAAATGGCAGCTTTAATTGGGGCTATGATCCGAAAAATTATAATGTTCCGGAAGGCGTGTATTGTTCTGATCCAAAGGATGGCGAATGCCGTATTAGGGAATTCAAGCAGATGGTGATGGGACTGCATAAGGCCGGTATCGGTGTTGTAATGGATGTAGTATATAATCACACAGCAAAAGCAGAAGAGTCATGGTTTCATCTTACTGTACCGGGCTACTATTACAGACATGATAAGGAAGGTGCTTTTCTTGATGGCTCGGCTTGTGGTAATGAAACGGCAAGTGAACGGGTCATGTTTCGCAAATTTATTGTAGATTCTATTTTATACTGGGCAACAGAATACCATGTTGACGGATTTCGTTTTGATTTGATGGGCCTTCATGATGTAGATACGATGAATGCAGTTAGAGCGGCATTAAATGAAGCCGGTCTGTCTGATGTGATTTTATATGGTGAGCCATGGGATGCAGGTTCAAATGGAATGAGCGGTGAAGTACTACCGGCCAATAAAAATTATGTTAAAAATCTTGCCGAGGGAATTGCAGTATTTAATGATGATTTCAGAGATTCTGTTAAGGGATATGTTTTTCATGACGGCGGCCGTGGTTTTGTGCAGGGAGGAAATGTAGAAAATCCTAGTGAAATTGGGTTTGTAAGCAAAAAATACAGTGATGAAGATGTAATCGCAGCAATTCAGGCGAATGCGGCTTTAGAAACTTCAAAAAATAGTACTTGGGCTAAAGTACCATGGGCAAACAATCCATCTCAAAGTGTACAATATATTTCAGCTCATGATAATCTTACACTTTGGGACAAGTTAGCATTGTCTACGATAAAAAACCCATCGGCAGAACATTATTTAAATGGGACCGAGGAAATGCTTCAAATGAATAAGCTTGCTGCGGCGACACTGCTCACTTCACAGGGCATGGTGTTTTTTCAAGCAGGTGAAGAGTTTGCCCGAACGAAAATGGGAGATGAAAATAGTTATATTTCTTCGATTTCAATCAATCAGCTAGAGTGGAGTAATTTGGTAAAGTTTCAAGAGTTAAATGAATACTATAAAGGATTGATTAAGCTTCGGAAAACATTTGCTCCGTTTAAGGAAAATACAAATCGTACAAATGAGCATATGTATTTTATGAAAGATGATAGTCAGAATTTTATTGCCTATACAATTAGTATTCCCGCAACAAAAG
>CAYPIB010000160.1:0-4129 GCA_964410675.1 uncultured Roseburia sp. | reverse complement strand
AAAGCCATTATAAAATAATGCCCACGCAAGACAAATATTTTACGAATTACAGGTTTGTTATTATAGTACCCCAGCCAAACGCTAAGTACTATCAAAGTCTGTATCAATACGCTAAAACCAATAACACTAAGTGTAAATAATCGTTTGCGTGCATCTTCATTTAAAATTGTTTTCTCTTCTTTTATGCTCATATACTATTCTCATCCCTAACAGACCATTTCTGTATCTGTAATTTGCTTAAATTATTATTGCAAAAACCATTCTGATTTTACCATAAGATTATTCTTCCCGCAACTGCGCTAAAATAAAAGGAAGCATAGAAGATTCTCAGCTAAACTGAAATTCTTCTATGCTGTCCTATATTTAAATTAGTAAGTCTTAAGCTTTTTAATGCGGTTTACAATATCAATTCCATAACCAATATCTGTTGCCCAGCCTTTGCCTTCTGGATTTTCACGTATACCAAGCCATTCTACATATGGTGCACAGCCTCTTGTTACATATATAAATCTGGGATCTACACATGGATTAGCAAGTGACTCTGTAGATGCATATGCTTTTAAGTGCTGTATATGCGCACGTGCACCTATTCTTACACTCGGAAAGCTTAGGCCCGGTACGCCATTGCCAGTGGCTCCCAGACCGGCAAAATTGTATTGAGAAATATTTACATCACCACCGTAACGCAAAAAGTTTGTTTCCTTCATTGATTGTATAAAGGCTACTTCCGCTCTTATTCCTTCAATTTTACATTCCTCTAAATATATATTGCAAAATGTATCTAGGTCTGGTGCATCAGAATTCTTATAAAATTCCGGATAGGATGCGTTGGCTTTATAGTATGCAGCCATTTGATTAACTGTTGTGCCGGACTGTCCCATGATACTGTATTTATCATTAGAATAATCTTTTTTTACGTAAAATGATGCTTTTGCGGCCAGTTGCTTTTTACCTTTTATCTCAGCATATACTCTAACATTATGTTTTCCGGTGCCACTATGATTCTTAATAAAAAAACGGCTTACCCATTGATTATCTGAATTGATTTTTGCTTTATAAGTTTTTACATCATCCTTGCCGTTCACACTGCTCCACACATCATAAGTAACATTTTTTGCATAAGAAAGCTTTGCTGTTGTAATTTCAAATTTTGATTCGGATTTATTGGCAGCTTTTATTGTCACTTCAGGTTTTGGCTGATCAAATCTGTATTTTTTGGTCAGTACTGTCTTTGTAATATTATTATTATCGGTTAACTTTACTTGAATTGTGTATCGTCCGAAATTATTATTGTGATACTTTAATTTTACAGCAGCTGAAGCAGTCCCTTTAGAATTCACCCTTCTCTTATAGGTCTTTAAATCACTCTTGTCTTTTTTGCTCCAAACTAGTATTTCTGTCTTTTTTATTCCAGATGGTGCATTAATTCCATTAACAGTTACTTGAAAACTAAGATCTTTTTCATTTTTATTTGTAATCTTAATATTTTCAGCCGATGGACCGGTTACTCGAAATTTTTTCTTAGATATAATCTTTTCTTCTTTTCCGTCAATCGTTCCATAAGTCTCTATATAATAAACGCCTTCTGATTTATGCTTATTAACTGGAATATTGTAATATAAAGTACCGCCGCTTCCTTTTTTAGCCTTATAAGTCCTTATATCATCTTTTCCTTTTTCCTTACTCCATACAACAAATTTAACATTTTTAAAATAAGAAGCTCCATTTATCGTTGCCTTAAATTTTTTCTGACTCTTACTTGTTGCTTTTATCGTAAATCCAACTTCTCGTTTAAAATTAATATTTTTAGATGCTGCTTTCTTCGCCCCTCCATAAGAAGCAGTTGCATACACCCACATTCCATATTTTCCTTCTTTTGGCATCTTAGAAAGTGGAATATTGTAATACCAAATACCCTGTGAATTTTTCTTCGCCTTATATGTGACAGCGCTGTTTCTTCCTTTGGCTTTGTACCAAAATAGGATCTTAACTTCACTTGCCTTTTCGACACCCTTTACTTCGATCCGATACTTATCTTTTCCCGATCCATATAAACTACCGCCTACAGTTGCCTTAAAGGCTGGTGTTAAGTTCACAATTGCCGTTTTCAGTAAGCATTCTGCACCATTATTCTCAACCGCATATGCCTCCACATAATAACTCCCTTCGGCTTTATTATGTCTCCATGCATCTACCTGGGCAGTATAGGTTCCATCCGCCAATACTTTAGCTTTATACGATTTCATATCACTTTTATTTGATTTGGTCCAAACTTTAAATACAACTTTATTTAAATTCTTTGTCGGAGCCACAGCCGAAATCTGCGGGCTGAAAGAGCCGGCATATAAATCGGTACCCGTGATGACAAGTGCTCCGGAAGTATATTTTGTCGATGTTTCACTTTTCTTTTTTAAATTATAATTATTTGCCACACCGGTTGCATCGGCAATTCCAAGCTTCTTTAAGTTTGATTCCTGTGCTAAAAAAGCAGCATCCGACCCGTTTGTAATAAAGGCATGCTCAATAAGTACCGCTGGGATTCCGGCCTTTTTAGAATTCCGGATAACACTCATGTAATCAGCCGCCGATCCATCCGGGTACTTATCCTCTTGAGCCTGCTGAGTAGTGATTCCTCTATCCTGTAATCCCAGCTCAGCTAACTTAGCCTGAATTTTAGCAGCTAGTGCTTTTCCCTGCTCTCCGATTTGGGCATTATAATTACTATTTGGGTAATAAACCGTAGCACCTTTGGCGGCAGCGCCGGTGCTGGCATTAATATGAAAACTCACAAAAACATCTGCCCCGACACTTTGAGCCAGCTGTACTCTCTTCTCCAAACAGGTTCTCAAATCATGACCGCTTGTATAGCCTGCCGGACAGGAGCCATCACCTCTTGTCATATGGACAGTTACATTTGCATATTTTTCTAATTCTTCCTTGCAATATTTAGCAATCTTTAAATTTAATTCTTCTTCTTTCAGTCCGTTTGCCCTGGCACCGACACTTATATTATCATGTCCGGGATCCAGCATGATAACAAGATTACCATTAGCCCGGCTCCTTTGTGCTATGCCTGTATCTATTGAGGCGTTCGAAAATAGCTGCGGCTTTATACTGTCTGCCAAATTTATCTCTTCATTTGCAGCGGCAATTGCCTTCTCTACCGAAGCGACTGCTTCTGCTCCGCCTTTATCATTTAATGCAATGACTTCACTGCTGACTTCTATATTACTATAATCGGGTTCTTCATCCGTAAGAATTACTTCTTCATTTACACCAAAGTACGCACTAATTCCTGTCATATCTGACAGTGTGATTTTACCTTCTGCTGTTTCCGTCTTATAAGTAACATTTAAAAGCTGATAGATTCCATTTTCGAGTTCATCACTAAAGTCTTTAGTAAATAATAAGGTATCTGCAAAAACATCTACATCCTTATCCTCTGCCTTTAGTGTAAAGGTTTCTTTCGTCCGTATATTTTGATAAGTCAGAACTCCCTCGATTAAATTTGTATCTTCATCACCAATACCAATTAAAATATTTTGTGTATCCGGTGTCTCGATGATTGGATTTTCTATGTAAACAAACTGCAAAAGCGGATTGTGTACATCATTCTCACTTACAGAATTTTCTGATACTATATCTGCTTCATCCTCAGTCTCACCGTCAATTATAGATTCCATGTCGTTATCTTCAACATTCTCTACTGTATCATTCGCTGAAACTGTCATCTCATCCTCTACATTATCAAAAACTATTTCGTCATCTAGGCCTTTTGCCTGTACTGCTCCCATGCCCGGTATTTCAAACAGCATGACTGCAGCCATCAAAAGCGCAATCCCTCTTGCAAAAAATTTATTCATTTTACTCTCCTTTATATTAATAAGCATTTTCATCCACTTTCTAGATTATACTGCCAAATTCGACATCAAATCAAGTACCTAATATTGGAATTAAAAAAAATTTAAGAACTAAGCACAAAAAAACTTCCAAAGTCATGTGACTGGAAGCCTTTTGTGTAATTATATATTTTATGCTATTTCCTTTTGTTTTAAATCCAAATGAATCTTATCCGCAATTCTTGCTATAAATTCGCTGTTTGTAGGACGACCTTTTCCTGATTTTATCG
>CAYPIB010000159.1:0-4185 GCA_964410675.1 uncultured Roseburia sp. | reverse complement strand
GTAAGGCCTGCGTAGTGGATCGCCACCGTCATCTATTTCTGTTTTCAACTCCTGGGCGAGTTTAAGCGCTTCTTTCCAGGAGGTTTGCACTTGGCTCTGCCGATCCTTGCAGATATGATTCTCGGCCCAAAGCATCAAAGAGGAAAAACGACGAACGTGTTCATATTCTTTTTCCGCGATATCAACTTTTTCTTTTATATTGGCATCTGTAATATCTGGTGGTGAAAAAAGAACCTTGTCGTCTTTTATTTCCCCTTTCCAATTTTCGATATCAATCTGGTTAATCAATAATCCAAGATCAACATCTTCTGATGACTTATATTCGTCTTTCAGGACATTAATAAAATAAGGGCGTTCTGGGTTCATCTGGATATAGATTTTTATTGCAAGATCACGGAGGTCTTTGTTTCTCCATGGGCGTTCTGCGGATATTTTTCGCTCTTCAGCATATATTTTTGCATACGGATCATGACTCATCCCAAACCAATTGAACATCTTTACGCTTGATTCCTGAACGACGCGAGCGATGTCAAATTTGTAGAGCTTTTTTACGGACAATATTGGAAGTGCATGCTTGGCACACTTTTCTGGAAAGCCTGAAGCTATTGATGCAAGAACAGAAAGAAGACAACATGAGTTGCTGTTATGTATTATTAGTTCGAATACTTTTTTGACAATGTTATCATCTACCTCGCTTTCCATAATATTGATCAGCCAATTTTCAATAGCCATCAATAAACATTGAAGAACATCGGGGAAAACAGACGAACCCCGATAAGCTAACCAGAGGCGCTCTGAACAAATTATTAGTTTTGATGTGCCATCGGGAAAGTATAATTTTTCCTCATATAAGGACATATCCCTGCCCAAAAACCCATCGCCCTCTCTTTTATCCAGGTTAGAGTTAGAGTATTTTTCTGCTGCATAATTGAGAAGCTCAATGGAAAAATCTAATGCTTTCCAAGGGTATATTTGCAAAAAAGCAGGAAAGAATCCCTTTAGGCCAGACTCAGGATAAAATCCATAGGGATAATGTCTCTCTAGGCCAAAATATTGATGAATGTCCGTAGAATGATATCTTGCATCTTTTTGTTGCGTATCAAACAGCCACTCGTGTAAGGCTAGTTTCCTAGTTATGTCAGGTGCATTTCGACATACAGCAGATGATGTGCCCAAACTTTCCAAAAAGACATTCCTAAGAGTGTCGGCAAATATCGCTCTGTCCCGTCTGTTTCTAGAACAGTATATATAACTATCAAGCAAGGCATTGACTTCATCTTTTATGCAACAAACAGAATATGCCAATGTTTCAAGTGGATGTTTTAGTTCTTTACTTTTTGAATACGATGATGCATTACGTTTGAGAATTTTAATTGATAATAATCCCGCCAGAGTATAGCTATGTCCTATTCTTGAGTATTTTGGATAAATTTTGTTCCATTCTCTAATAAGGGCGAAAATGTCATTCTCCATTGAAACAATTATGGAATCAAAATTACTATTAATATAACCAATAATATACATCCATATTTTTTCGTCTGGCCATAATTCACAAAACTTTAAGTCATCAATTGTACGCTTGTCCTCGCTTATGCCAAGTACCTCGGCAACAGATACAGGATGTTGACAAACAATCCTTAGAATAAAACAAAGTTGCTTTAATATATTGCAGTTGTCTGCCAGCAAAATCTCTGAAAAATTGCTCAAGATGACGGGTAAATTTTCACTCTGCAAAATTGCTGCAATAACTTCATCCCGCCAATAGGAAGGAATGTCTTCTGATAATAACGTTTTCAAAAAATCTTGATCGTAATCATCCTGCAACATTTTTGATAATAGCCAGATGCGGAATGCGCGACAGACTGCCTGCTCAGAGCCTATTGCGGGAAAAAATGCAGCTATATTTTCGTGTTGCTCGTAAGCGTCGTTAATATAAGATTCTAAAGCCCAATCCTCAAGCATGTCATGGGAAAGTGTTGCTTTATCATGCCTTGGGCTTAAAGCTATTAGGCCATCACGTTGTAAATTTAAGACAGCCTCAGGGTTGATTCCTGCGACTGAAACCCAATATGTCATTGCTTTTGCGCGGCGAACGGCAAGTTGGACGAATCCGTTACGCCTTTTCAGAGGCAGACCATCGCGCCTTTCGTCCGATTTCGCGATAATGTGATCCCACACAGCGCTCTTAAAATCATCAATTGTGCTTGTTGGAGATAATTTATGAGGACTCGTAGAGACTCTGTATAAAAAACTTGCTAAAAAAGGATTCGCTAATAGGCCTTTTAGGTGATCGTTGTTCTTTATTCCCAATAACTCTGGAACATTGAGACACAGGGATTCAACCTCATCCTCGGCAAAGTCTTCGATAGTGAACTGTTGGCATAAAAAATCCATCTCGCTAAAATAATTCATCATTAATTGAGGTATAGCATAATTTCGAGCAGTGGCTATTACTGTCCAGCCTGCCGTTTTCTTTAAAAATGTTATTAGATCTCGAAATGCTTGCGTATGCTCTAATTCTAGTATTTTTTCCAATGATTCTAGAACAATTATCTTGGATGGAATCAAGCTTAATTGATGCTCAAGTGCAGATATTCCTGTTGTTATCCCCACAGCATGAAGCACTTTATCTATATGAGAGTGATCCAAATCTTCAGTTCTAAAATAGAAATATGGTATATCTGAGTGTTTCTCGATGAATGATTTTACCAATCCAGATTTACCAGTTCCACGTGCTCCGCTTACTAATACAAATTTGTTATTTATTACTTCTTCTGCAAGTTGAGAAATATATTCATCGCGCCCAACAATAAAACCATTTATATCTGTCTTGATTGCATCATATATATAACCAGTGTGCTCATTAAGAGAGGAGATATTATCAGGAGATGACCTTCTATCCTCTTTGAACAAATGGGATATTTCTTCAGGCAAGTTTTCAAATGTTATTGTACCAGCATACTGATTAGCATTGCGAATATGCTCCGAAATGTCGTTAAACAATGAAATTGGATCTGATGTATATCTCGCCAAAATTGAAGAGATAAGGGACAGGCATTGCCCTGAGTCAACATCAAGATCATATGAAAAAATATGATACACTTTCAAAAATTTCCACAACAATTCATCGGATATGCTGCTACCATTAGCTTTTTCAAGCTGCACTCTAAAAGCATTAAGCTTTGAACGCTTGGTGTCACTACTGAACTTAGGTGAATTTATTTTTGTTAAAAACTCTTTTTCGTTTTCGCTATATCTTGCCCAGTCCAAAATAATCCGTGTATGATTAATATCGGTTGCAGATATCGGCCCACTAATGATAGCTATTTTATCCTTTTCATAATCAAATTCTTGACTATTAAAATCCTGAAAAGCTGCATTTATTACCTCAAAAAAAACGTCATTATCTTCAGTAAAACTAATTTTATGTTTTATCTGAGCTAATAATTTTGCTTCTTTCCCAGTTATAATGTTTACAGAATAGACTATAAAATCATCTGTATTGTAACCTGCATATTTTCCTTGTAGTTTTATCTTGTATGCTTCATGCCTTTTCAGTGAGGGCAGGCTCCCGCCAGCAAGCATATTGACCAAAAAAGCTGCCTGGACGCGGGTTTCAAAACTGCTTCCTCCACTGCCTGTAGAAAACGGATTGGAAAGTGCTTTTAGTGTCATGTGCCTGTTCCTATACAAGATATAAAACCATAATTTAATGTTCGCTCACTAGTCGATGGCTGCTTGGCGTCATTCAATCCGTTTTCACCCAAGCCGATACCATACCCCCCGGCCTTTCCCCTGCATGGTAAGTTGCCTGTTTTCCACCAACTTGCGGAAGTGTTCTTTCAAGGTGTTGCGGCTGGCTCCGGTAAGGATGACCATATCTTTTACCGTCACCCGCCCGTGATCGCGGGCGTATTCCAGAATTTGCAGGGAGAGTTCCGGCAATGCGGCCAGCACAATGTGCTCCTGCTCCACTTTCTTTTCCAGACGCTTCATTTGCTGATGCAAGGCCCGCAGGAAGAACAAAAGCCAAGGCTGCCAGTTGGGGGCATCCGTGCGGATAGTGGTTTGCGTTTGACGCAAGGCCAGATAGTAGCCCTCTTTGCTGTTCTCAATCACGCTTTCGAGCGAGCTATACGGCGTGTAGGCATATCCGCAACGCAGCAGTAGCAGCGTGGTCAGGAT
>CAYPIB010000158.1:0-4271 GCA_964410675.1 uncultured Roseburia sp. | reverse complement strand
TAATAACGGCAAATATACTGCTGCCGAATGTAAAGGCTGGAAATTGCTCCGATTTCAACATGTATGTTACAAAAGCATTGGGAAGATTGACAAAATAAGCTACAATTAAATTGTTATCAGCTAACTTATATGCAAGCGCAAAGCCCAGGCCAACTGCAAGCAGGAGTAGTGTATCTTCGATTGTTCTAAAGCCCGGATAACCAAGATGATACAGTGAAAACATAAGTCCGGAAACAATAACTGCAATGACACTGCCATACTCCTTCTCTACTCTTGTTTGGATAAAACCTCTAAATAAGAATTCCTCAAAAAAGGTCGTCATAATAAGTGGCGCAATGCAAATTGGCAGCAAATGCCATCTTATTTCTTTTCCCTCAATCATAAGAGGAATCAGTTGACCGCTAATAGAAAAAAGGACAAAGGAAAGCAGGACCAAAATCTGCCTCCGCCCTATTTTTCTAATACCAACAGAAGTAAAACCTTCTTTGCTTTTAAGCAGTAAGAATATCGGAACTGTGACACTAAGCAGCAGCCCATAGACTACATTGTAAAACAGGTAAAAAAGCAATCCGTTGTACATCGCCGCAATCACAATGGCAATAACGAGAAAAACCTCTGTTATGACACAATAAATTAATAATTTGCATTTATTCACTTTACATTTCCTCTTTTCTTCGCTACATTATATAGTATATCAATACACTTCAATAGTACTCTATGTATAGAGTATAGTAATAATAAATAAATGTCAAGGAGTTGAGCCAATGTTATCAAAATCTGCAACTATGTTAATGGGGTTAATATATCACTCCCCATTAAATGCTTATGAAATTACAAAACAGTTAGAATATATGAATATCAAACGGTGGTACAACATTGCAAATTCAACTGTTTATGCAACAATTAAATCAATTGAGAAAAAAGGATATATTTCCGGAACTGTGGAAAAAGAAGGAAATATGCCGGACAAGACTATATATATCCTGACAGAGAGTGGCCAAAATGAGCTGCTAAAAACTTTACGCCATTCTATCATAACATTTGATTACGATACGAATATATTTTCAATCGCAGCTTTTTTTCTTGATATTTTTGAGATTGATGAAAGAAAAATTCTTTTAGAAAAACGCTTAGAAAATTTGCATCTTTACCTAAACGGTATAAAAAAGCAAGTGAGTGAAACATTGGAGAATCAAATTCCTTCCTTTCATGTTGCTAATGTAAAAAGAATGATTGACATCGTGAATGCGGAAATATCCGGAACAAAGAGAATATTAAAAGCCAAATT
Source organism: uncultured Roseburia sp. (assembly GCA_964410675.1). Lineage (GTDB taxonomy): Bacteria > Bacillota > Clostridia > Lachnospirales > Lachnospiraceae > RGIG3040. The sequence continues at coordinate 2,983 of CAYPIB010000158.1, read as the reverse complement.
ATAGTAAAAACAAAACGCCCATATGGGACTGTACAGGCGGTTTTCACATAGAAAAACTACTTTTTCTTCGGTTTGGGTGCTGGAAGTTCCTCATAGGTTGCCAAAACAAACTCACTTATCAGCTCCCTATCCTCCATGCTTTCAATTAAAAAGTGGGGTTTTGCTCCATTATATGGAGAAGCTTCCTCGCATTCCGGCAGAATAGAAGCTCCTGCTGCAGTCTTTTTAATAAATAATTGATTGTCACAAATAAGTCCTATTATTTTTGCGTTACAATATACACCATAATCACCAAACATTTTTTTATATGTAATTTCTCCTGCTCCCGAAATTTGCTCACAGACATATTGCACAAACTCTAAACTTGATGCCATCTTAGCCTCCTAATTTTCAGCCCATATTTTACATTGCTCAATACGCTTACCATTATCTCCTTGCTGCTCATCATAGGCAAACTGATTGAGTAAAGAGCAAGGAAATTCCGCACATTCGCCGCAATGCGTATGACTTTTACTTTCACAACAGACCATCACCGGACAGTCACCCCAAAATGGCTTTTCAATATTTGTGCACCCCTTACACCCCATCTGTTCTCTATACTCACACGCACTACATAAAATGCCGCATCTTGATTCAACCATACATTCAATCCTCCTTTTTTTACAGTATAACACAAGAAATAAGACATCTATATGTCATATTTAAACGTTTGCTTTATAAATATAAAATATAACCGTGTTACCCAACCTGCAAATGAACAGATAATACTTCCAATAATATATTTAAATCAATTGGTTTTGCAATGTGGCCGTTCATACCACTTGCAAGACATTTTTCAATATCTTCCTTAAAAGCATTTGCAGTCATTGCTAAAATCGGTATGGTTTGTGCTCTTTGAATGTCTAGACCTCGTATCGTTTTAGTTGCTGTATAACCATCCATTTCTGGCATTTGAATATCCATTAAGATTAAATCATATCGGTTGGGATTTTCCTGAAACTGTTTTACAGCATCAAGACCATTTTCTGCATACTCAATTGTGATACCAGTATCTTGTAAAATAGTTCGAACAATTTCCCGGTTAATAGGTATATCCTCTGCAAGTAAAATAATATTATTTGAAAAATCAAATTTCTCATCACTTTCGTTCTCATAATCGGAGTCGTTCATTAAAAGTTGCTCTTCACTAACTGCTTCCATTGGAATCATCACACTAAATTTGCTTCCGGCATCTACCTTGGACTCAACAATAATTTGACCGCCCATTAAATCTATAATATTTTTTGAAATCGCAAGACCCAGACCGGTACCGCCATACTTACTTGTAATACTGCTGGCAGACTGCTCAAAAGGAATAAACAGTTGACTTATTCGTGATTCATCCATGCCAATTCCCGTATCCGTTACTATGAAGCGGATGAAATAGTTTTTCTCTTCTACTGCCTCTATTTCTACAGCTAACGATATGCTTCCGCCTTTTGGCGTAAATTTCACCGCATTGTTTAAAAGATTCGTTAAAACTTGTGTCAGACGCATAAAATCACCCACAAAATACAAAGGAAGATTAGGGGCCGTTGTCACTATAAGATTTTGCTCCATTTCATTTGACTGGACAGAAATCATATTATACAGCTGTGTTAAAAGTTTCTTTAAACTGAATTCCTGTTTATATATTTCTAATTTGTTCGCTTCAATTTTGGACATATCCAATATATCGTTAATGAGAGATAGAAGATGATTTGAAGATGTTTTTATTTTACTTAAGCATTCATCCTTTTTCTCTAAACTATCTGTATTAAGGGCAATCTGGGTCATGCCAATCACCGCATTTAACGGGGTCCGGATCTCATGGCTCATTCTTGATAAGAAAACAGTCTTTGCCTCCATGCTGGACACAGCGGCTTCTCTTGCCTCTAACAGACTTTTCGTTGTACGATTTCGCATAATACTGCTTACGATAAAGGAACCGCCGATTGAAAGCAAATCCTCTTCTACAGGAGTAAACAATCTTTGCCTCTCACAATCATCAAAACCGATAAATCCCCAAAAATTACCTTCAATAAAGATTGGTGCCGCTAAAATAGATAAAACGCTCTGCTTTTCCAGGTGAACTCTTTCTGGCTCCGGCAAATCAGCAACAATACTATTGACAAATTTACCACTCGACAATATATTTTCCCATGTAAATAAATCAGCGTAAGATATGTTGATGGCAATGTCCGGTACCCCTTGTACCACTTCTGCTCCTAATACCCATTCATATGTCTGAGTACAATATAAACGATTGTCCTCGCCAATACTATTTTCCCATATATAGACTCGGTTTGCCTTAGAAACCCGGCCAAGAATATCAAAACTCTCCCATATATCATCCTCAAAATTTTCAGGAGTTGATTTTAGCATAAGGAAAGCAACATTATTTACAGCATCCAAAAGCTCATCCTTACGCTCCATGTCTTTCTGAAATTCTATATTTTTACGGAGGTCATGAATATAAAAAAGGAAGATTATCTTTTCATCACTGTCCATAGTTTTGATTACAATATTCGTTGGAATAGTTTCTTCTTTTACTAATACTTCTAATTTAAATTCTATTTGCTTTTTTACAGAAAGCATTGCAAACAACTTATCCCTTGTTAATTCCTTATCCCTAAAATGCTTAGACAGCACACTCTTAACAAAAAAATCTGAAAGCTCTTTCTTAACCTTTTCTAAAGTATTACAACCTAAAAAAGCCGTCATCGAGTGGCTCCATGTTATGACTTCAAAATTTGAATCAAATACACAGCAGGGATACGGATGTTCCATAAATGCCAACTTTAAAATATCATTTTCCATATATTCACCTTATCGACTGTTGTTTTTACATTCACATAGTTAGTTTTATTTTATAATACATACCAAGTTCCGTCAAGAATATTGAGCTTGCAGATAGCGTAAATTTACTGTAGGATTTAATAGGGCAGAGATTTCCCTTGATGTG
>CAYPIB010000157.1:0-4318 GCA_964410675.1 uncultured Roseburia sp. | reverse complement strand
AGGAGAGATTTCTCCAGAAATGCTTACAGATGTTGGTGTTAAATATGTCATCATCGGTCACTCTGAAAGAAGAGAATATTTTGCAGAAACAGATGAAACCGTAAATAAAAAAGTATTAAAAGCTTTTGAACACGGAATTACTCCAATTGTTTGCTGTGGTGAAACATTAACTCAGAGAGAGCAAGGTGTGACAATTGATTTTATTCGTCAGCAGATTAAAATTGCATTCTTAAATGTAACTGCAGATCAGGCGAAAGCAGCTGTCATTGCTTACGAGCCAATTTGGGCAATCGGTACCGGAAAAACCGCTACGACAGAACAGGCTCAGGAAGTTTGTAAAGCAATTAGAGAGTGTATTGCAGAAGTTTATGATGACGCAACAGCAGAAGCAATCCGTATTCAGTATGGTGGTTCTGTAAGTGCAGCAACAGCATCTGAACTGTTTTCACAACCAGATATCGATGGCGGCTTAGTAGGCGGTGCAGCACTAAAACCGGACTTTGGTAAAATTGTAAATTATAAATAAATTTTATATCCCACAGTGCGTGTTCATACTTATTCACGACCTGTGGGATTTTTATTTTATAGGAAAGCTCTCTTTCTTATTGGTTGGTTATAAATAGAAAATATTTGTTGCAATGAAATATTTTTTATGATACAATCATGATGTTTGACATTAGGAGGATAAAAATGGGTACAATAAGAATAATATTAACAATTATTTTCATATTAATTAGTATCGCTTTAGCAATACTTGTATTAATGCAGGAAGGCAAGCAGCAGGGACTCGGTGCAATCGGCGGTATCGCAGATTCTTACTGGGGGAAGAATAAAGGTCGTTCTATGGAAGGCGCTTTAGTAAAAGCGACCAAGATTTTAACGGCATTGTTTTTGTTGGTTGCGGTTGTATTAAATCTAGATGTATTTTAAGAATGTTAAAGCGCTCTTTTAGGGGGTGCTTTTTATTTTTATATGATAGGAAACTTTCCAACCATATAAAATCCCTCCGGGTGGATGCGCACTCGCGCAAAACTGTAATTTGCCGCAAGGCGGCTGCGCTCGGCGCAAGATTCTGCATAGCAGAATCTTATATGATTAGGAAGGAAGACTTTCCAATCATATAAAATCCCTCCGGGAGGAGGCGCACTCGTGCAAAACTGTAATTTGCCGCAAGGCGGCTGCACTCGGCGCAAGATTCTGCAAAACAGAATCTTATAGTAAAACAAAACAAATGGAGTGAAGATGAATAAGAAAAATTTTGAAGAAAGAAAAAAATTAATATGTAATTTAGTAGATGAAGAATTTTATGTGCCCATGAAGGAAAAAGAACTGGCGGTCATGCTTCAGGTATTACCGGAGGACAGAGCAGAATTTAAGAAGGTTTTAGATGAACTTTTAACAGAAAATAAATTACAGATCAGTAAAAGGGGAAAATACAGTAAGGCAGAGGAACAATATATTGTTGGCACTTATATCGGCAATGCGAAGGGTTTTGGATTTGTCGAAGTGGAAGGCAATACTGAGGATTACTTTGTACCGGAGAATTATGTGAATGGAGCATTTCATAAGGATAAGGTTCAAGTAAAATTACTTCCGAATCAGAGCGGAAAAAGACAGGAAGCAGAAGTAGTCAATGTTCTGGAACGTGGAATTAATCATGTTGTCGGAACGTTTGAACGGTGTAAGAGCTTTGGCTTTTTATTGCCGGATAATACTAAACTGGCTGAGGATATTTTCATTCCGTTGGAACGTTCTAAAGGAGCGGTGGATGGTCATAAAGTCGTAGTAGAAATTACTGACTATGGAAAAAATCATAAAGGACAGCGGCCGGAAGGAAAAGTGATCGAAATACTAGGGCATATCAATGACCCGGGTGTTGACATTATGTCGATTGTAAAAGGCTATGATCTTCCGACTGAATTTGGTGAAAAGCAATTAAATCAGGCAGAGAGAGTGGCAAATGATGTAAGTGAGGCAGATTGCTTTGGACGTAAAGATTTTAGAAGTATGCAAATGGTAACAATTGACGGTGAAGATGCAAAGGATTTAGATGATGCTGTCAGCCTGACGTATGAAAACGGCTTTTATCATTTGGGAGTTCATATTGCAGATGTCACAAATTATGTTCAAGAAGCCTCTGCTTTAGATAAAGAAGCGCTCAAAAGAGGTACAAGTGTATATTTGGTAGACCGTGTCATACCAATGCTTCCTCATATACTGTCCAATGGTATTTGCTCTTTAAATGCAGGTGTTGACAGGCTGGCATTAAGCTGTCTGATGAAAGTCGATGAAGATGGAACGGTTGTTGATTATGAAATTACAGAATCTGTTATTTGTGTTGATAAGCGGATGTCCTATACCGAAGTTAAGAAAATTCTAGAAGACAAAGATCCGGAAACATGTGCTGATAATACTTTGTTTTTGTCCATGTTTCAATATATGGAGCAGTTGTCTAAAATTCTTAGAAAAAAGCGGCAAGTCAGAGGTTCCGTAGATTTCAATTTTTTAGAAAGTAAAATTATATTGGATAAAGAAGGTCATCCGATTGAAATAAAACAATACGAGAGAAATGTTGCCACGATGTTGATTGAGGATTTTATGCTGCTAGCAAATGAAACCGTGGCACAGCATTTTTATTGGTTAGAGCTTCCGTTTGTTTACCGTACTCATGATGTACCTGACGGTGAAAAAATTCAAACATTGGCGGCCTTTATTCAAAGCTTTGGATATGGACTTAAAATAAAAGAAGAAATTCATCCAAAAGAACTGCAAAAGCTTCTTGGAAAAATTCAAGATACACCACAGGAAGCGTTAATCAGTAAATTAGTTTTGAGAAGTATGAAGCAGGCAAGATATTCAGAAGTATGTACAGGGCATTTTGGACTGGCATGTGATTACTACTGTCATTTTACTTCCCCAATCAGGCGATATCCGGATTTACAAATCCACCGAATTATAAAAGAACAATTAAGAGGTAAACTTAACGAAAAAAGAATTGGACATTATCGTTCAATTTTGAATGAGGTATGCAGCCATAGTTCTAAAATGGAGCGTCGGGCAGATGAAGCTGAAAGAGAAACAGATAAGCTGAAAAAGGCAGAATACATGCAGCAGCATATTGGCGAAATTTTCGAAGGTGTCATTTCAGGTATTACAGCTTGGGGTATTTATGTAGAATTACCAAATACGATTGAAGGAATGATTCATGTTGCATCAATCCCTGGTGACTATTTCTATTATGATGAATCCTCATATGAGATGGTAGGACAGGCTGCCGGACAAAAATTTAGGCTTGGCCAGCCGATTAAAATACAAGTAAATGGGGCTGATAAAGTAGAACGAACGATTGATTTTATTATCCCAATAGAATAAAATAAATAGAAAAAGATTGTACAGTTATTAAAATGCAATTTTGTTTTAATAGACTGGAAAGGTTTAATAAAGATGAATAAAGAATATAGCGGCAAGCTTGTTACGAATAATAAAAAGGCTTATTTTGATTACTTTATCGATGAAAAGTATGAAGCAGGTCTTGTGCTGCATGGTACGGAAGTGAAATCATTGCGGCTTGGGAAATGTAGTATTAAAGAGGGATTTGTTAGAATCGAAAATAGTGAAGCATATATATATGGAATGAATATCAGTCCGTATGAGAAGGGAAATATTTTCAACAAAGATCCGCTGCGTCCTAAGAAGCTGCTTCTTCATCGCAGTGAAATTAATAAGCTTGCAGGGCAGCTTGCAGAAAAGGGGTATACCATCCTGCCTTTGCAAGTATATTTTAGAGATGGAAAGGCAAAGCTTCAAATAGGGCTTGGACGTGGTAAAAAGTTATATGATAAGAGACACGAAATTGCCAAAAAGGATCAGCGCAGAGAAGCATTAAAAGATTTTAAAATAAAAAATTTATAAAAAATGTACTCTGTCTCTAGACGAAAGAACAATATAAAGATATACTATATAGGCAGTATCATGCAAAAACAAATGAATATGGGGTAGTAAAGGTTTCGACAGGGGTTTTGCAGCTGGAGAAGCTATCCGCAGGCGATGCGTTAACTCACAAAAAAAATATAAACGCTGAAGACAATAATTTAGCTTTCGCTGCCTAAGGCAGCGTGTCTGACTTAGTACACCTACACTTTAAGAACCAGGCATCGACTTTGTAGGAAACGACGCAGGCAAAGCTTTGAGCCTGTGGACGTAATATGAAGCTACCAAAGCCGGAAGGATGTCAGCTTTCGTCCGGTAGAGGGAATGATAAATAACTGACTATGATAGTAGAAGGACAGGGAATAGGCTTTTGGACACGGGTTCGACT
>CAYPIB010000156.1:0-4339 GCA_964410675.1 uncultured Roseburia sp. | reverse complement strand
CAGCGGCCGTGTTCCTGCAGAAGCGAAAGGGAAAGAAGCAGAACAATAACCAGCAGTCTGCGGCATTGTAAATGAAAGAGACTATGAAACCAGAGCAATAAAGAAATCAATGAAAGACAGTAAAAAAATTTGGATGGGGCATTTTTCGGAGCAGCGAAAGGTGCCCTTGGCAAATGGAGATAAAGAATATTTACCTAATAAAAAAGCTATTGACTTGTCATGCCCGGTGTGCTAAATTGAGAGTTATATACGAAAAAGCAATGAAAAGAGATAGTATATATTTTAGAAGTTTCAGAGAGAGGCCGGCTGGTGTGAGGCTTTACGGATAAAATATAGAACCGGTCTTTGAGCAGCAAACCAAAAAAGAGCAGGAAAACTGTTTTTGATGTAGGCTTTGCCGGAATTCCACCGTTATCGGGAAGCAGTATGATTTCGTACTGGCAGAGTGCAGTTTTTTACTGAAATTAGGTGGTAACACGGAGAAATTCGTCCTAAGTTGTTGATACAGCTTGGGATTTTTTTGCGTTTAAGGGCGAAGGAGGGTGTTATGTTTATTTATTGGAACGGATATGAGATAGACGGTTCGGATACTGATTTTGATATTGTACTGCCGGAAAATGTTCAGGTCTGGGAGTTTGTAGAGTGCTTTTTGTCGCTGCCGATTTTTAATCACAGCAAAAAGCCTGAAATCAGTTGGTATCGGAACAGAAAAAAGGAGAAACTGACCGTTACTGCTCTGAAGGAAAAATTGCTGTCCGGTGATTATCCGGTCATTACAGTGAGCATAAACTGTCTGCTGATGGAACAGATGCCGGAAGAGCTGCAGCGCACCCTTTACAGTATTAGTGAACGCCGGGATCCACATGAGGAAGCCTATGGTAAGACGGAGCATCCCTGCATGGCACCGGTCATTCAAAATGATTACTATCGCGGTGAAATGACAGTAGAGCTACGCATTCAAAAACCTGGTACGAAGAATTGGGTGATAGGTGATGATGACACTGTAACAGACAGTGACGGCTATGTTCATAACATAGAGTTGTTCAACTCTGCGGGAACCGAACCGGTGTCGGCTTTTGCACTTAACGTCGGTCCTGGTTTTTATTATGAATATGCCATATATATTATGGACCAACTGCGGGACAGCTTTCCGGGTCTCGGTACTTGCGGCGGTTTGGATTGTGGGGGCGGATGGACGCAGGGGTGTACGTATGCCAGCTCTATTTATTGCTATGAAAAGATACAACTACCGGTTAAATACAGTGTAAACAATATGCTGAAAAGGTTAACGGAGTATAATATTGTCCGCTCTTATAAAAGTTATTATAAAAAGGGTTGGCAATATGAATATACAAATGGATTTAATCTTGCGAATTATGCACTGACTCAAAATAGCAAGCAACCGGATTTCATCACTTTTGAACAATACAATGAGTTGGTGGAAATGGCACTTTCGTTAAATACTGAGCCATTTTCAATGGTTTGTGACACGGCGGTCAGCATAAAATTGCCGAGTCCGGAGGAATTTGCACAGAATCCTGAAGTGGAAAAGAAACTTCGTCGTAACATTCCTGAACTCTCAGGATGGAATAGCGATTGGCAGTTTACCGGATATTTTGCTTTTACAGTAGCTGCCGGCAATCCGGTTGCTGAATTTCGGGTGAATTATAAGCTGAAACCGTATCTGATGACTTTGCTGGAACTGGCTGAGTTGGGTGAGATCGAATTCATCAAAGCGGTCACGTATGAGAGGCGGCAGAATGATTAGGGTTCGGGCGGAAGAGAATGCCCTGCTCATTTGGAATCGGGAAGAGGCAAGAACAGCATATATATCTGGTGAGGAGCTAAAGGCACTTGAACGCTGGACACACGGTCAAAACAGCGGCTTTTCAACCCGGCTTAAAAATCTCGGTCTCATTACAGACGGTGATATTCCGGAGATAAAACAGGCAATTAATAAAGCGGTCAAAATCAAAGCGCCCCCGCATTCCTTTTGTGCGCCGGAAAGCTTACATGTTGAATTAACAGCCAAATGTCCGCTTCAATGTCCGCAGTGTTATAAGGAACGAGGAACAGCGGAACTGCCTTTACAAACATTGCTGGATGCGATTCGGCAGGCAGATGAAATGAACGTATTCCAAATTGCCCTGGGCGGCGGCGAGCCACTTATTTATCCTTATTTGACAGAGGCTGTTTCAGAGATTAGCCGCCGTGGTATGGCATCTTCAGTGACTACCAGCGGATATGGTTTAAATGAATTATTTTTAAGCCGGCTTCAATGTGCAGGACTAAATCATATCCAGATTTCATTAAATGGCTCTAATGAAGTCATCCATTCCCAATCCCGGGATGGATTTAAAGAAGGTATTGCGGCGCTAAAACTGCTCCAAAAATCAGAAATATCTTATGGAATCAACTGGGTGGCCAGAGCAGACAATATTGATGATTTGCCGGCATTGGTTGAATTGGCCAAGGGATATCATGCGTGTAACATCAACATTTTGAGATACAAGCCATCGCAATGCGAGGAGTTTTTGGCGGTTAACCCATCCGGTGAACAGCTAGACCGGTTAGCCAGGACCATTAAGAAAGTTAAAGGTATCCATCTCAAAGTAGACTCAGCTTTTTCCAATCTTTTATGCCATATAAACGGGCGGCCTGGTACCTTTTCCGGCTGTGGAGCCGGACGGCGCTTTCTGGCACTGGATGTGGAGGGCTGCTATCGTCCGTGCAGTCATGTGGATAAACTATTTGGAGAGAACCTAAAAGAACAAATGGATAACCTCTCGGATATTTGGAATGATTCGCCCAATCTGACGTTGTTTCGTATGTTGCCTGAAAGCATTGGCGAGCCATGTTGTTTCTGTGAAAATCTTTCTGGCTGCGGCGGCTGCCGGGCAATTATATTGGGACAGGGTCAGGATTTTTCAGCGGGCGATAGTACATGTCGGTTTGTGAAGCTGGAAAATACATAATTAAAGAGGCGATTTTAACGAAAGGATGGAGAATAAAATGTTACCGATACCAAAACACTTACAAGATATTTTCATTCCCATTGGGGATAAAAACTGTGAAAACCAGGTGAATGGTGTAATTCGCTGTTCTTGTGGATGTGAAAGCTTCCACATCAAAATTTTTGCTGATACGGAAGAGGGCTGTGCGGAGGTATGCGAATATAAAGATGGATTTGCATTAGTTGTAAAGGCCGTGTGTATGGATTGTGGTAAGGAATATCTCATATTTGACGATAGCAGAAACGGCTGGGATGGTTTTGTTTGTCAGGATGGCATTCCTGTTCCCGATGAAGAATTAAAGTCATGGAACTGCCCCAAATGCGATTGCGATATTCATAATATTGAGCTTTGCATTTTATCACAGGGCAAACAAGATTTTATAGATACATCAGGCATTGCTGACGGAGAGACTGAATTTTCAGAAGACGATTGGGTGGAAGCTTTTGAATGGATTACAATCGGGTTAAAATGTTATAATTGTAGTCACCGCGAAGTGGATTGGGTTGACTATGAAACGATGTGAGGATGGCTTTTCAAAGTAATAAATTTCTAAAATAACAAAAAAATAAAAAATATAGGAGAATTAAAAATGGCAGACAATAAAAAATTAGTAGAAGCAATTACGTCAATGGATGACGACTTTGCACAGTGGTATACGGATGTAGTTAAAAAAGCGGAGCTTTTGGACTATACGAGTGTGAAAGGTTGTATGGTATTTAAACCGACGGGCTATGCAATTTGGGAGTTGATCCAGTCACAGATGGATGCCCGTTTTAAAGCGACAGGTGTAGAAAATGTATACCTGCCAATGTTTATTCCAGAAAGTCTTTTACAAAAGGAAAAGGATCATGTGGAAGGATTTGCACCGGAGGTAGCTTGGGTAACCCATGGTGGATTAAATCCACTGCAAGAGAGGCTTTGCGTCAGACCGACATCTGAGACACTTTTTTGTGATTTTTATAAAAATGATATACAATCCTACAGGGATTTACCAAAAGTTTATAATCAATGGTGCAGTGTTGTTCGTTGGGAGAAGGAAACAAGACCATTTCTTCGTTCCAGAGAGTTTTTATGGCAGGAAGGCCATACAGCACATGCAACGGCTGAGGATGCACAAAACAGAACAATTCAGATGCTTAATGTCTATGCTGATTTTTGCGAAGAGGTTCTTGCGATTCCGGTTATTAAGGGGCGCAAAACAGATAAGGAAAAATTTGCAGGCGCAGAATCAACGTATACAATCGAAGCATTAATGCATGATGGGAAAGCGCTGCAGTCAGGTACCAGCCACAACTTTGGTGATGGCTTTGCCAAGGCTTTTGGTA
>CAYPIB010000155.1:0-4346 GCA_964410675.1 uncultured Roseburia sp. | reverse complement strand
GCTGGATTCCCGACGTGAGTGGTTTGAAATTTTGGGAGTCTGATGACGGCGGGGCAGGTTCCGGTAGTCAAAAGAGCTGGCTGCCAAGTGCCAAGAGTTTGAAGTTTTGGGAGTCGGACGATGTGCCTTCTTTGGGTGGTTCATCCGGTGATGGGCTTGCGCCTGTGTTGCATACGGGTCCCATACTTGAATCCATGCGGACGTCAAAAACCGTAGAGCGGCATGAAACCGTGACCAATGTGCGCTTACTCCTGCCCGAAGGGGTGACAGGCAGGGTTGAGGGCAATGCCTTTGGGGCAAGTGGTGTTTTTATGGGGCAGGCCATGATGCCTGCAGGGGGGTAGGCGCATGAGCTGGCTTGATACGTTGCGTCCTGCTTCCTTTCGTGGGGTATCCTTTGGGGTGAGTGCTTCGAGCCATGGTTTTGGGCGGCATACGGTTGTCCATGAAATACCCAAAAAAGAAGACGGTGCCTATGTGGAGGATATGGGCAGGCGTTCCGCCACCTTTACCATCACCGCCTTTGTGGTGGGGGAAGATGTTTTTGACAGGCGTGATGCCTTACAAAAAGCACTTGCGCAAAAGGGAAAGGGAACTCTTGTGCATCCGCATTATGGCGAGCGTGAAGTGTGCGTGGCGGGTGAGGTGGAATGCTCGGAAGGGCTTGAGGTTGGCGGGCGTGTGGCGGTATTTGAGATTCCCTTTGTGGAAGTGGGTGAGCAAAGTACTACCCCATCAGCAACACTGCATAGACCAAGTCTTGCCCGTAGTCGTGCCATGCACGCTGCCAAGAGTACAAGCGCATGGCTTACAGCCGCTCTTTCCCTTGTGAGTAGCGGGGCAAAAGAATCCACTGCAACGGCCTTGTATGACGGCATAACCCGTGTGGCGGGTGCCTTATATGGTGATACGGCAGGTCTTTTTGATGGTTCAACTAAATCTTCCTTGCCAGGCGTGCCCGATACCGCTTTCCTTCTTTCTGCCCTTGATGCAGGGACTGTGGGAGAAGTGGCTTTTCGCACCCTGCATGATTTAGCGGATAACGCCAGAGGTGACGGGGTAGGGCTTTGGGAACAGGTTGATGCCTTAACGCAGGTGCCAGAAGTTTTGCCCGTGACAGAGACAGCTGATGAAGCTTTTGCCTCCATGGGGACGAGCCGCCAAGCTATTGTTGAAAATGCCAACCTCCTTCATATAGCCCTCATGGAGTGGTGTGTGGTGGAAATGTGCCTTTCTTGTTCCCTGCTTATGCCGGAGTCAAAAAAACAAGCGAAGGGTATTCGCCGCCAGCTTATAGAGGCGATTGATAATGCCCTTCTCACCATGCGCCATGAGGCGGGGTATATGGCGTATACCCACTTGCGGACAACGGCTGTTGCCGCCCTTGCGCATAATGCAGGGTTAGCGCCTGATGTGGGGCAGGTTAGCGTGCATCACCATTTTCCCACATTCAACGTGCTGTATACGGCAACGGGGAAGGTGGCGCTTTATGAAGATTTTTTACGGCGTAACGGTATTCGGCATCCAGCCTTTGTTCCCCTTGGCGAAGTAGAGGTTTTGTATGCTTGAGAATACGGCTGTTTTACGCATTGGCGGTGTTGAATGGAAGGGCTGGAAAGATATTAACGTTACCCGTCAGATTGATGCCCTATCCGGCTCGTTCTCCCTTTCCTTGACTGATAAATGGCAGGAAGGGCAGGAGCCTTTACCCCTAGCGGCGGGTATGGAGTGCACCGTCATCTTAAACGGTACACAGGTTATCAATGGCTATATTGACGATGATATGCCTTCTTTTTCATTAACGGAACACACCATTCAAGTGACAGGGCGTGATAAAACCTGCGACCTTGTGGATTGTTCTGCCGTGCATTCGCCGGGGCAATGGCTTGGGCTTGATGCCTTAAGTCTTGCCGTCATCCTTGCTGCGCCGTTTGGTATTGGGGTGCGTGCAGAAGCCCCTGTGGGTGAAGCTTTCCCCGTGTTTACACTGGAACATGGGGAAACGGCTTTTGAGGCGTTGGATAGGCTATTAAAGCAACGTGAACTGCTCGCCCTGCCTGATGATGGCGGATTTGTTCTTGCCAGCATTGGCAAGGAGCGAATGAATGTTGTCCTTGAAGAAGGGGTGAATATCCTTTCCGGTCGTGCCAAGTACTCCATGAAAGAACGGTACAGCGACTATATTGTGCATGGGCAACAGCCGGGAAATAACGAAGAATGGGGCGAAGCTGCAGCACAAGTACAGGGGGAGACACAAGACACGGCTGTCCCTCGCTATCGTCCCTTCCTCATAAGGGCAGAAAACCAAGTAAACCCGAATACAGCTAAGAAAAGAGCCGAATGGGAAAAAACAGTACGGGCGGCACGGGCAGTTTCCTTTGAAATAACCGTCCCGGGGTGGAGTCCTACTGCCTTATCGGGATCGGGCTCAGAAAGCGGTGACCTGTGGACAATCAATAAGCTCGTCACCCTACACAGCCCGAGCTTACGAGTGAATCAGGAATTTCTTATTGCCCGGACGGTGTTTTCCCAAAGTATTAGCGGTTCTTCCACAACTTTAGAATTAAAAGACCCTAAAGCCTATATGGCGGAACCCCAAAAACAGGCAGAGGCCGCGAAGGGTGGGACTTCCTACCCTGACCTGCAGGAAGCCAGAACGAGTGAATCAGAGCTGGCGCATAAACGTATTGAGGAGAGAGGCTAATGGCACAGTCTGACATTATGGGCGCCATGCAGCGTCTTTTTGCCCGTCAAGCACGCAACTTTCGCAATATTGTCACCCGTGGTGTTGTCACAGCGGTGAATGATGGGGATAAAATGCAAAGCGTGCAGGTGAAGGGGCTTTTTGGTGAGATAATGGATAACGCCGAGCGGGCACAAAACTACGGCTTCACCAGTCACCCGTTGAACGGGGCAGAAGTGGTGATTGTGGCGGTGGATGCTGACAGGTCGCACCCTATTATTGTGGTGGCAGATGACAGGAGTTGTCGCAAGCTTGGTATAGAGCCGGGGGAGGTGGCTATATACACCCATGAGGGGGATTATGTGCACCTTAAAAAAGATAATGAAATTGAAGTTTCCACGCAAAAACTTGTGGTGAATGCAACAGAAAGTGTCAGCATTACCACGAAGGAATACACTCTTAACGCTGAGACGGTGAGTGTTTTTGGTAGCTCCCATATTGGGCACACAACGCCTAATTACGGTATGGCGGGTGTTAATGGCACGGGTTCTGCCAGTATTCAGGCAAATATCACTCAAGTAGGGAGCCATGAGAGTACTGGCGACCAGATTGCCTCGGGTATTTCGCAGGTACATCACCCGCATGAGGGTGTTATGCCGGGTGATGGGCTTACGGGCAAGCCAGTATAGGCGGAGTACGGCTTGCTTTGTATGGGCAGGTAGTATCAGGTGAAAGGCGGTGGGTATGGCGAGTATTGGGCTACAATGGCAACAGGAATCAGGAATATATGACCTGACCCTTTGTAATGAGGGTGAAGCTTACGACCTGCAGGGTGATACAGGGCTTTTGAGCGCCATTATTATCTCTCTTTTTAGTGATAGTCGGGCACGTGATGACGATATTTTGCCAGATGAGGCGGTGGGACGCTCTAGCGATAGGCGTGGATGGTGGGGAGATTTTAGTGACCATGAGACTTTGCCTATTGGAAGTCGCTTGTGGCTTTTATGGCGTGAAAAAGATGTGGATATGGTTGTTTTGCGGGCGGAAGAGTATGCCAAAGAAGCCTTGGCATGGCTCACAACGGACAAAGCAGGTGAGCACAGGGTGCACGAGGTCGTTGTACAGGTAAAGCGGGTTGAGAAAGGATACCTTGGTATTGGTGTACAGGTGAGCCGCCCTAGTGGGCTTGATGATGCACTCGGTGAAGGGTGGAATTTTGTGTATGACTATGCGGCGTCACAGCTTGTTTCCATTGGTGTGCCGCAAGGGATAAGGGTGAGGTAATGGCGTGGGATAAACCAAGTCTTGGGCAGTTGATAGAACAGTGTTCTCGTGATTTTTCCAGCCGTTTACAAAACGGGGCAAAGCTCCTCCCTTGGTCAGTGGAAGCCGTCTTAGCCAAGGTGTGGGCAGGCATGGTTTACATGCTTCACGGTTTTATCGACTGGTGTTTTAAGCAGTGCCACATACTAACGGCGGAAGGCTACTATCTTACTTTATGGGCACGGGTTTGGGGTATTGTTCGCCTTGATGCAACCTATGCAATGGGTGAGGTGATTTTTACCGCTCCTCACGGGGTGGAGATTGAATCGGGTACGCTTCTTTTGCATACCCCAACGGGTGGGCAGTACGTTGTTCAGCAAAAAGCAATAAGTGAGCAGGG
>CAYPIB010000154.1:1655-4374 GCA_964410675.1 uncultured Roseburia sp. | reverse complement strand
GCTAACTCCTTCTGCAATACTTTTAAACGGTCTGCTGATATTTGGTCATCTTCCTTTTTTAGAGCTGCCGCCTCAATTTCCATCTGCATCACCCTGCGGTTTAACTCATCCAGCTCGGAGGGCATGGAATCCAGCTCTGTTTTTATAAGGGCACAAGCCTCATCCACTAAGTCAATCGCCTTATCCGGTAAAAATCGGTCGGAAATATAACGATGGGATAAGACTGCCGCACTGACAAGCGCATTATCTTGAATTTTTACACCATGAAATACTTCGTAGCGTTCCTTTAATCCTCTTAAAATAGAAATTGTATCCTCGACTGTCGGCTCCGCTACCATAACCGGCTGAAAACGCCGTTCCAGTGCTGCATCCTTTTCAATATATTTGCGATATTCATCCAGTGTTGTTGCACCGATACAATGAAGCTCGCCTCTTGCCAGCATTGGTTTCAGCATATTGCCGGCATCAAGTGCGCCATCGGTTTTACCGGCACCGACAATTGTGTGAAGCTCATCAATAAAAAGCAGTATCTGCCCTTCGCTGTGCTTCACATCATCAAGCACTGCTTTTAAGCGCTCTTCAAATTCACCCCGATATTTTGCCCCGGCTACAAGCGCTCCCATATCAAGTGCAAAAACTTTTTTATCCTTTAAAGACTGCGGCACATCACCACGGACAATACGCTGTGCCAGCCCTTCCACTACTGCGGTTTTACCGACACCGGGCTCACCAATGAGGACCGGATTATTTTTGGTCTTTCTGGAAAGAATGCGAATGACGTTTCTAATCTCCTGATCTCTTCCGATGACCGGATCAAGCTTTTGATTTTTTGCTTCTTCCACTAAATCCTTCCCGTACTTGGCCAGTGTGTCATAGGTTGCCTCCGGATTATCACTGACAACTCTCTGATTGCCTCTAATGGTTGCCAGCGCCTGTAAAAAACGTTCCCTTGTCAAACCATATTCAGAAAGCAGCTTTTTGATTTCCGGATTCGGCCGTTTTAACATGCTTAAGAAAAGATGCTCTACAGACACATATTCATCTCCCATTGCCTTTGCTTCATCTTCAGCGGATATGAGTACCTGGTTTAAATCTTTTCCGACATAAACCTGTCCGCCTTGAACCTTAACACGTTTTTCAACAGCCGCCTTTGCCCGGTCTAAGAAATGCTCAGTATTCATTTCCATTTTCTCAATTAATTTTAAAATTAAACTGTCTTCTATATTAAGTAATGCCAAAAGCAAATGTTCCTGCTCTATTTCCTGATTGCCATATTCATATGCAAGCTTTTCACAGCCTTGTACCGCTTCTATCGATTTTTGGGTAAATTTTGATATGTTCATAATAATCCTCCTTTATGCAATGTAAGTATATACAAAACAAATAACTTTATGCCGTTTTGCCGTTAGCACTCTTGATTGTCGAGTGCTAACACTTAAAATATAACACGATTCCATAAATTTGCAATAGCATCCAAAAAAGTTAATAAAATGTTTATAGTACATTTAGAGAAACATAATTAAAAAATGCCAGCCACCGCTTCTTGCAGTGACCGACACTTATTTATTCCTTGACTCTAATCTTCAAATCCATTTGGATTCATGCTTTGCCATCTCCATGAATCTTCGCACATTTCTTTGATGCCATTTTCAGCCGCCCAGCCAAGCTCTTTCTTTGCTAAAGAAGCATCGGCATAATTACATGCGATATCGCCTGCACGTCTTGGTTTAATTTCATACGGAATTTTTACTCCGGTTGCTGCTTCAAAGTTCTTCACAATGTCAAGTACACTATAGCCTGTGCCCGTACCTAAATTATAAATTTTAAGACCGGGATTTTCTGTAATTTTGGCAATTGCCTTTACGTGGCCCTTTGCTAAATCTACAACATGGATATAATCTCTGACCCCGGTTCCGTCAGGAGTGTCATAATCATCACCAAAAACTCCTAATTTTTCCAGTTTACCCACGGCTACCTGCGTAATATAAGGCATTAAGTTATTTGGAATACCATTTGGATTTTCCCCTATTTTACCGCTCTTATGTGCTCCGATTGGATTGAAGTAACGAAGTAAAACAACGTTCCAAGCTGTATCTGCTTTTTGAATATCCGTTAAAATCTGTTCCAGCATTCCTTTTGTCTGACCATATGGATTGGTAATTTCTCCCTTAGGGCACTCCTCGGTCACAGGAATTGTTTCCGGTACACCATAAACCGTAGAAGATGAGGAAAACACAATGTTCTTTACATGGTACTTTTTCATTACATCCAATAACAGCAGCGTACCTGTTATATTATTATGATAGTATTCCCAAGGCTTTTGTACGGATTCCCCAACTGCCTTCAAGCCTGCAAAATGGATACACGAATCAATTGATTCTTTTTCAAATATTTCCTCCATGGATGCTCTGTCGAGTAGATCCGCCTTATAAAAAGTTACCGGCTTTCCTGTTATCTCTGTTACTCTTTCTAAAGATTTTTCACTGGAATTGCTAAGATTGTCCATAACAACAACATCATAGCCAGCCTGCTGTAACTCCACTACCGTGTGACTGCCGATAAAACCGGCACCGCCTGTTACCAAAATTGCCATAATAGTCTCCTCTCTAATACCATTGCATTCATTTACTGATTAGCCTATAAATTATAGCACACATCATGATTTTTGAAAATCTTTTATTATATCAAGTGCCGCCAGTGGGTGCCCTTCGTAATCAAA
>CAYPIB010000154.1:0-1555 GCA_964410675.1 uncultured Roseburia sp. | reverse complement strand
GAATAGTCTTCCATCGTATAGCCCATGGAAACCTCGGCTACAATTAAATCCTTTCCATATCTTTTGGCGATGTCATTCATATTATATTCCAGCTCATTCAGGCTTCCATGCCAGAAAGGATAATAAGATAGCCCGATTACTTCAAAATCCTCACCTTTTTCCATGAAATGATCAAACCACTCCCGATAAAGCGAATTATTTCCGCCGTTATCAAGGTGAATCATTAGGGGAAGTTCTTTTTTTATTTCTCTTGAGGCACGAATGCCGGCATTAATCAGGCGGGCAATATTATCCCAATTCGGTACTTTTCCATGCGGCCATAGCAAACCGTTAGAAAGTTCATTGCCAACTTGGAACATATCCGGGAAACAGTTATTTTCCTGAAATGCTTCTAATACTTCTTTCGTAAAATTATAAACTGCCGTTTCTAACTGCTCTACCGAATAACCCCTCCATGCCTTTGGCACAAATTGCTTACCCGGATCAGCCCAAAAATCACTATAATGTAGATTTAATAAAATCTGCATTCCGGCTGCCTTCACCCGCCTTGCAATTTCCAGTGCTGTTTTTAAATCATTTGTTCCTGCTCCATAAGGGGCACCGTTTACGTCATAGGGATCATTCCATACACGGATGCGTACGGCATTTACTCCATATTCTTTTAATACAGACAGAAGCTCTCTGCTGTTTCCTTCTTTATCTTTATAATCCACACCTAATTTTTCAAGCTCAATCAGTGTCGATATATCCATTCCTTTTATAAATTCCTTCATAATCTCCTCCACAGTATTTTATTTCTTAAAAGCCCCGCTTAATGCGGGGCCTTTTCAGTTAGTGGGTGCTAACTTTTTGGTAATTCCAAGAGATGTTTGTCATTACCATTATAACTATTTTAAGTGAGAGGTAAATAGTTATCAATCAAATTCAGTAATTCTTGTCAGCATCTTGCGGTAACGGAATCTGGCCATTTCATTTTTTTCTAAAACGTCCTTTTCCATACCGGTATATTGACAACGGATGCAATAATACTCTTCTTTGTCTCTATCATAAAACATATCAATGTCCAAATCACGCATAAAGCAGGATGGGCATCTGTAATTTAATTTGCCTTTTCCAGATTGAGCCATGTTGAAAATACCTCCTTTTCAGATAATTCAGTTGTATATCCAAGTGTGAACATCGGCGAGAATGCATAACCTTCCTTCACATAGCCCTCTGCTTCCTTAGAAGCGGTCATGGATACCTTCGTTTCAATCGCTTGTATTACCGCTGAAACTTCTTTTGCGCCCGCCACCACTTCTTCTCTGCATTTATAAGCATAGTCGATGTTCTTCTCTTCGCTGTCATTTTTACAACAAAGCGTAATTCCCGTCATATCCTCCGGATATTCTGTTGTTCCATAACAAGCTACCATATATTCATTTAGCTGAACCTTTGCCTGTGGATCGCTCATCTTTAAAATAGTTCTTTCTATTTCAATATTGCTTTGTCCTTCTTTAAAAAGAATTCTAGTCTGAATTGTAATCGTCAATTGATAAAATTCAATCTCAACCGG
>CAYPIB010000153.1:2780-4444 GCA_964410675.1 uncultured Roseburia sp. | reverse complement strand
TAGAGCTGTAGTTGTCCAAACTGCAATCCCATTGCCTCCATGATTTGATCAATTAATTCTTCCCTGTATAGATTCTGATGGAAAACCTTTGTATCTTTATAGCGGCTCACCTGATATTGGAGCTTTTCCTTTAATATAACTGGGCGTACCTTTATTTTAATCATCTGCTGCTTGTTTCGTGGATTACTTAAAATCATTTGTATCAAATTTTCATTGACTTGTTCCTCTAGCAACGTCCTAATTCGTTCCATTTTATTCTCCCGCTGTTTTCATGATCCCTGTACATTTCTTACAGTCTTTCTATATTCTAATGTCTTTAAGGCAAAACCACAACTATATTTTTATAATAATCAGAAATAAAGGCAACCAGTGTATATTAACTAGTTGCCTGACAAAAATTCTAAAATTGTAAAAATCCCTTTGTTTTATGATGCCTGCGTTTTAAAACTTCGCAAAATAGAATTACAATTACCAGCTCATCAATGTTATCCCACTCAAGCATTTTGGCCAGCTGTTCATCTTCATTTTTCTTAGGATTTCTCTGTAGATTTGACAAAATATCCTTCCCTAATTTATGCATCATAAAACGATCCGGATACTGATCATAAATCATACTTCCATCATAATCAAGTACAGCCAATGCCTTATTAACTTCTATCAGTAGTTTTTTTGAACCACTTGGATACATTTGCTGCAGATATTCTAAATCCTTTACCATATTTTTATCATCCTGCAAAGCAAATGGCATTGGATACGACATATAAAAAGGTAATACTTTATATTCCTTCATAACAACATCCACATCTATCATTTTGCTTTATATTATGCTTTGTATGTGTGGATTGTGATTACTTCAATACATTGATACGTGCAACGGCTCTTTGCAATGCTGTTTCTGCCTTTGCTAAATCTGTTTCGGTAGATTTGTCATGAATTCTATGCTCGGCACGCTCCTTTGCCTCTTCGGCACGATGTAAATCAATTTCATTGGGCCATTCGATTACCTCAGCCATAATTGTAATTTTTTCAGGCAAAATTTCTGCAAATCCGGCATGTAGTGCTGCTGTTTTTATTTCATCTCCGGTAATTGTTAAAATACCGGGCTTTACAAAAACAGTCATCGGAATATGATGTTTATACACACCGATTTCGCCTTCATTTGTATTAAATTCTACCATGGAAGCTTCACCTTCGTAAAAAACCCGTTCCGGTGTAATTATTTTTAAAATAAAATTTTTATTATCTGCCATATGCCACCCCTTACTTCATACGGGCAATCACATCATCAATGCTTCCGGCATTCAAGAAATAACTTTCCGGCACATCATCGTGTTTGCCTTCTAGTATTTCCTTAAAGCCACGGATTGTCTCACTGATTGGCACATATTTACCTTCTAAGCCCGTAAACTGTGTTGCTACAAAGAATGGCTGTGACAAAAATCTCTGTACCTTTCTGGCTCTGTTAACAACCAGCTTATCGCCTTCCGACAGCTCGTCCATACCTAAGATTGCTATGATATCTTGCAGTTCTTTGTATTTCTGTAGAATTTCCTGTATTCCTCGTGCCACCTCATAATGCTCGGCACCAACAATACGCGGATCTAAAATTCGTGAAGAAGATTCAAGGGGATCAACTGCCGGATAAATACCAAGCTCTGAAATAG
>CAYPIB010000153.1:0-2770 GCA_964410675.1 uncultured Roseburia sp. | reverse complement strand
CGTTGCCGGAGCCGGGTCTGTTAAGTCATCCGCCGGAACATATACGGCCTGAACAGAAGTAATGGAACCACTTTTTGTAGAAGTAATACGTTCCTGTAATGCGCCCATTTCTGTCTGCAGTGTTGGCTGATACCCTACCGCTGAAGGCATACGGCCAAGAAGTGCTGACACCTCTGAACCGGCCTGCGTAAAACGGAATATATTATCTATAAATAATAGTACATCCTTTCCGCCTTGATCGCGAAAATGCTCTGCCATTGTCAGACCTGTTAAACCCACTCGCATTCTTGCTCCCGGAGGTTCATTCATCTGACCAAAAACCATTGTTGTCTTATCAATAACACCAGAGTCTGTCATTTCATGATAAAGGTCATTTCCTTCTCTTGTACGTTCACCAACACCGGTAAATACAGAATATCCACCATGTTCAGTCGCGATATTACGAATAAGCTCCTGAATCAGTACCGTTTTACCTACTCCTGCACCTCCAAACAAACCAGTCTTGCCACCCTTTTGATAAGGGCAGAGCAAGTCAACTACCTTTATACCCGTTTCTAAAAGTTCCGTTTCCGTCGACTGCTCGGCAAACTCCGGGGCCGGTCTGTGTATCGGCTCATAGGTAACTCCCTCCGGAGCCGGCTTATTATCAATCGGTTCACCCAGTACGTTAAAAATACGTCCTAATGTTTTTTCACCAACCGGTACGATAATCGGACCGCCGGTTGCAACTGCATCCATACCTCTGACTAATCCATCGGTAGGGCCCATAGCAATACACCTTACCGTATCGTCGCCAAGATGCTGTGCTGCTTCCACAACCAGCTTACCACCATCCTTCGCTGCAATATGGATTGCCTCATTTATTTGCGGAAGTTGTCCTTCCATAAACTTAATGTCCAATACCGCACCGATAATCTGAGTGATTTTTCCTGTTGCTTTATCTGCCATTTTTCTCTCTCACTCCTTTTCTAACTGATTGCCTCCGCACCAGCTATAATTTCGGTTAATTCTTGTGTAATCGTACCCTGACGGGCTCTATTATACAATAAGGATAATTCTTCTATCATTTCATCCGCATTACTTGTTGCCGAATCCATGGCCTGCATTCTGGCACCATTTTCACTGGCAACTGCTTCTACCATACCTCCAAAAACAAGACTGGATACATATTTAGGAATAATCAAGTTAATTGCTTCTTCTACCGCTGTTTCAAAATTCATAAAGGATTCTGACTTATTCCCTGCTTCTTTACTTTCTTCACCTGCATCAGCCGGAAGAACCTTAATCAGAGTCGGAATATGGGATACCGTATTCTTAAAGGCCGTATAAGCAAGGTAAATTTCTCCAACTTCACCATTCACATAAGCCTGTAATATATCATTACAAATTCTCATTGCATCTACAAATACCGGTTCCTCAATAAAATCAGAATAATCATTTTTAACTAAAAAACCCCTTCTTGTAAATGCATCTCTTCCCTTTTTGCCAATAGCATAAATCAAAGTCTTTTCCTTTTTAAACTCTCCTTGTGTAATGAGCTTAATCACATTGGTATTATATCCACCTGCAAGACCTCTGTTTGATGTTATTACAATGACAGCCTTTTTATCAGAACTGCTTTTCTGCAAATAAGGATGATCAATATTGCCTGTTTTTTCTAATAAGGAGGTAACCGTTTCATACATACAGGTAAAATAAGCTTTAGACTGTTCCGCTCGGGCCTTTGCCTTTTGCAGCTTTACCGTCGAAACAAGTTTCATGGCTTTTGTAATCTGCTGGGTGCTTTGAATGCTCCCCTTACGTCTTTTGATATTTCTCATCGACGCCATGTCTTATCACCTTTTTCTTTCCGCAGTCATCTGCTTCTTATTTGAACTGTCTCTTAAATTCACCGATTGCCTTTTTAACCGCTTCCTCTGTTTGCTCAGAAATTACCTTTTCCTCTGCAATTTTAGTCGGAATTTCACTATACTTTGTTTCAATAAACTCAAAGAACTCTGTTTCAAATCTTGTAATATCATTTACAGCAATATCCAACAAATATTTTTTAGTTGCAGCATAAAGGATTAGCACTTGATATTCAACCGGCATCGGCTTATATTGCGGCTGTTTTAATACTTCACGAATTCGCTCACCCTGTGCTAATTTAAGCTTTGTGTCTTCATCTAATTCCGAACCAAACTGAGCAAATGCTGCCAGTTCTCGATATTGTGCCAGTTCAATTCGAATCGGCGCGGCAATTTTTTTCATTGCAGTAATCTGTGCATCACCGCCTACTCGTGAAACAGATAAACCTGCATTGACTGCCGGGCGGAAACCTGAATTAAACATTTCTGTTTCTAAATATATCTGTCCGTCTGTAATGGATATAACATTAGTCGGAATATATGCCGAAACGTCTCCGGCCTGTGTCTCAATAAGCGGTAAGGCAGTTAAGGAACCGCCGCCATACTCATCGCTCATTCTAGCCGCTCTTTCAAGCAGTCTCGAATGAAGATAAAATACATCGCCCGGATACGCTTCACGTCCCGGTGGTCTTCGAAGCAACAGCGAAAGTGTACGATATGCTGCAGCATGCTTGCTCAAATCATCATATACTACTAAAACATCTTCGCCGGACTCCATCCATTCCTCACCGATTGCACATCCTGAATATGGCGCTATATATTGCAATGGCGCAAGTTCACTTGCCGTTGAAGCAACAATGGTCGTATATGCCATTGCACCGGCTTCCTCAAGAGTCTTTACGATTCCTGCGACGGTTGATGAC
>CAYPIB010000152.1:2668-4571 GCA_964410675.1 uncultured Roseburia sp. | reverse complement strand
TGCATAAGAAAGGCAGCCAGCTCGGTTTTATATTCAATCATTATTTGGCTGATTTTTATGATATGAAACATATCTTGACTCGCTCTAATTAAAAATCCGGTAATAAAATGGGGAAAAGAGGAATAGTTTACTTCACTTTCATTTTCAAATAAGCCATTGGCCTCTTCATAATAATCACTCAGCCAAGAAGGAATATCTTCTTCGAGTACGAGCGAAGTAAGGTCAGCTAAAGCAGGAAGACTTTTAATCGGCATAATATATTTATTGCATAGTTCTTTATATTCTTCGTAGCTTTTCTGTAAATATGAAAACATATTCTGACATTCGTATTGAAGTAAAACTTTGTTATCTAATAAAGCATTAATTTGTCGAATGGCACTTTTGAAAAAGTTACCGCATAAATTTTCTTTATCTGCAAACAACCTGCTTAAATCTTCTACGTGTTTAATACTATAAACATCTAAGGTACAATCTTCCAATGCAATATAATCTCCAAAATGGATAAAATCCTTTAAATTAATAATTCCTAAAACATCACCAGCTTCTAGAATAAGTTCACCTGACGGACAAGTCAGCTTTACTCGTCCGGATATGATGGAGCTGATTGTCGTAAGAGAAGTTTGTGCTTTGTAAATAAACTTGTCTTTATTAACTTTTATAATGGCCATAAAAAATACCCTCATAGTCTTTCCTATATATCTTGCTAAAGTATATCATAAAAATTAGAAAAAATACATCTTTAGCATTATAAATACTGTACATTTATGTAATTTATGCTAAAATGTAATTAGTAAAAAATGATTCAGGTGTCATTTTTTTAGGAGGGTATTTTATGGGACCAAATAAAGAAAGTCGAGATGAAATAATTGAACGATTTAAACCCAGTATTGAATTTTTAATTAAATATATTCCATGGCTTGAGAATCAAAATGGTAAGAGTGTAGCTCAATTTTATCGGGGATCCGGTATTCATAAGCAGTTTTCCGTTCCCGTATATGACGGCACTCTCTTAAGATTTATTGATGATGCACTGCAGACTGAGTTTATGGATAGAAATTATATGTATGTTTATTCGAGATATCGTATTCGTGATTACAAGGATGAGTGGAAGGTAATCGAGCGGGCAGATATTATGCATATGGATATGCTGTGCGGTATTTTGTCTAAATATGTTCTTGGCGGTATGACAAAATCTGTTATGTGGAAGAGCGGGGTGGAATATGAGATTTTTCTTCGCATTTTAAAAAAGGCTAAGAGTATTATCGAATTTTGGGAAGTGCCGTTAGCAGAGGAAGAAGAGAGCAGTATATATTCACAGCCGATAGACATGACAGCGTTGTCAGAAGTTACACAGGCCGCTGTGGAGAAAGGCGGGACAACCCTGTCTGACAAGATGGAGAGCATAGCAAAACAGTTAGATGAGCTTAGAGGTATTAAAGAAGAAGAAAGCCAGACAACGCCTTATTATGAAGACGAGGATGATTTGTCGTTAGAAGAGATACAGCGTATTTTAAATGGTGAGGACTAGGAATTTTAATGTTGGAGGGTAGAAATGGGCAGTAAATCAGAAAAGAAAAGGCAATTTATCTTAGAGCAGGCAAAAATAGTATTTTGCACAAAGGGCTTTAAGGAAGTGACGATGCAGGATATTGTGGAGGCATGTGAAATAAGCCGCGGTGGTTTATATCTTTATTTTCAAAGTACAAAAGAAATTTTTATGGAAGTACTTAAATTAGAGAGCGAGGATAGTGATGATACGTTTGAAACGGCAATAACCAAGGATTCTACAAGCGCTGATATATTAGCATTATTTTTAAAAGAGCAGAAAAGAGAAATTTTAGATAAGGCTCCAAAGTTGACAGTAGCTGTTTATGAATTCTTCTTTGCAAACAAAGTGCCAAAA
>CAYPIB010000152.1:0-2658 GCA_964410675.1 uncultured Roseburia sp. | reverse complement strand
CTTAAGACAGCAATTTACTGCAGCAGTTAAAATTATTGAAACATTGATTGCAGATGGAGTTGATAATGGTGAATTTATTTGTGACAATCCTTTGGGCGCAGCGAGAAATATTATGTATGTATTAGAAGGGCTTAAGGTATGTGCACAGACAAGAGGCATTTCAGAGGAAACAGTAAATAAAGAAATTTTATATATAATGGAAGGGCTGATCAGTGAAGACTGATGTACACGAAACCTCTGTCATTGTAATGAGTCATACAATGGCAGAGGCATTTTTTATTTTGATATTTTATGACGCAGTTCTTTTGTTTTCTTCTTGATATAAAGTATTTCTGTTTTTGTAATCCCATCCCTGCTAAAGCAGCCTTTTTCCATTAATGACATATAAGTAGAAAGTTCATTTGCTTCCAGAGCGGGAAGAAGCAGGTTAAGCTTTTCTTCCAGCATTGCCGGAGTAAATCCATTAGGAAGCTTTCCGGCTTTTTTCTCATATGCCTTGCATAACTTTTGATAATAGTATGGAAGCACCAAGGAGTAATTTCCTCTTTTAAAAGCAATCGTGCGTCTCATAAAGCTTAAGAGGTACTTCGTTAGAAATAGTATCATACAAAACAAAACTGTTATCGCAATTAATATAAAAAGCGGGCCTGTTACAAGCTTCGTACTGCTCAAAAGAGAAGTCAAATTTTGCTCACTGATTTGTGCAGAGGTTGCAGCCGCATCACTGGAAGCAGATTCGTTTAAAGTTAATGATAAAAGTTCTGACAGAAAAGAAAAGGCTGTGCTGGTAAAGTCTTCTTCACTTCTCAAGCCAAGAGTTGCCTCAATTGGAATCCATCCAAAGCCATCTTTATATACTTCAACCCATGCATGGGCATTTGCATCACTGATGGACACTTCCAAAACATCCGTATAATTCAAGGGGTTTTCGCCTGAAAGGTAATCCTCATGCTTTTCAGAAGAGACTATCTCACCATTTGTCAGATCTGTCGGTGAAATAACATATCCTTCCACATAACGTGCCGGATATCCGTAAAAGCGAAAGAGTAAAGTGGCGGCGGATGCAAAGTGAGCACAATACCCCTTTTTATTTGCTGTTAAAAAATAATTTACAAAATCTTCATTACGGGGAGTAATGCCGGGGGATGAAGAGTACGTATAGTTTTCAGCCAAATATTGTTGAATTAATATAGCCTGTTGCTCCAAGGGAAAAACAGTACCAATTTCATCAGCTATTTTGCTGAGAGTAGGAATTAAAGTTGTAGGAATATTACTGTGATATATGAAATCATTCATATGTGCAATTTCGGCATAATAATTCTCTTCTTGTACCTCATAAAGAGGAAAATCGGCGGCGGCATTTTCTACAGCGTCAATGGTTAAGGTTCCGGTAGCGAGACCGGTATTTTTTGGTGGATAATAAGAAACTTCCATTGTACTGCCATGCATTAAAGAACCGGTTAGCGGGGTGTTTCCCTGAATATAACTTCCAGTTAATGAATCAGTATAATAAGGTAAATAAAGAAGTTCAGCAGCATCTACATTTTCTATTTTCATTTGGGCGTGAAGATTTTTACCGCTTTTTTGGTAAAGAGCCATGAGTCGTTTTGCTTCTTTTATCTCATTAAAACTTAAATAGGAAGAAAGATTTTCCTGAAAAAGATCCTCTAAAGAAGTATTCGAAATGTTGGCCTTCTCCCAGCTGCTGCCGGTATAATGTGCACCGACAAATGCTTTTAAATAAATAGTGTCAGTCGTGTAAGGAACGAGAGTTACTTTTAAATCAGTTTGTAAATCAGGCCGGACTGAGCTGACTCCGCCCAGCTGCCCGTTGCTGATACCACCGGTAGCTTGATATCGGTCAAATAAACCTGAAAAACCAGACATAACATAATTTTTCACGTGCAAATCAGTTTTAGCCTTTAGTGCGTTTGATACTTTTGCCTGTGCCTTATTATTTGTAATCATAGAGTAACTAAAAGCAGAGAATATAATAGAAAAGACCAGGAATAAAAGTGCCGTATCACGTAAGACGGTTCCTTTTGCAACATAAGAATGGGTTACAGTCTTTTTTCTATTATTTTTTGAAATTCGAAAGTTTTTTCTTTTTTTCTTTTTAAGAGGTGTTTCAAAATGCTTGCTCCTGCCAAGAATACCGGTCGCAACATACGAAAAAAGTATTAAAATTAAGTAGACAGCCGATGGAAACTTTTCAATATATATGGAAAGCTGCAAAAATGGAAATGTCAGCAGCAGCATCAAAAAAAGACTCATATAAGTTGAGACAGCAATATTAAGCAGTAATGCAATAAAAAAGCCGATAAAAATTGCAGCGACTGTAATGGATACATACTGATTTTTATAGGGAATCGATACTTCTCGTGAAATGATAAGATCAAAGTATGAGGTATACTCCTCAAATAAAACGGTAATAAAAGACTGATATCCACTCATGACAATAAAACGATAACGTATAATTAAAAAGGCAAAAAGAAAAAACAAGATGGGGTACATAGTATTAAACAATATATTGTTATAGTGCAAAAAGGCTAAAGTAAAAGAAATGACACCCATGACAAGCAGAAACAAGCCTTTGTTATAGTTTATACGAAAGGCTGACAAAAGTCCGCCAAGGGTACCCGTAACACAGCAAAAGAC
>CAYPIB010000151.1:0-4711 GCA_964410675.1 uncultured Roseburia sp. | reverse complement strand
GGTACTCCTCGGATATGTTTCCTTCCGGATAGAAAACACCTATGTAATCATACTCTTTATTTTCTTGTGATGTTTGTTTAATACCATATATCATCACTTTTTTCTTTGCATTCTTTAGTAATACAATACTCCCAATTGGTAATAAATTTTTAATCATTTTTTATTCCTTTCTACGCTATTTAAACCATTTGGCAATGAAAATTACAAAACCTATACTCTGCATGAACTTATCCTTTTACCAATTAACTTCTAAATTTCTTTAAAAGACTAATGCAATAACTCCATCATGGATAAAAAAAGAAATGCAAAATAGAAAAAAAGCTCCAAACCTCTGCAAAAAAAATATAACATCTTAAAAAGCAAGCCTTTAGCCCCGCGAAAATACCATACACCAAAGCTCAAAAAAGCAAGTATTGCTATATACTTTGTAGCCTGCCTTTCTACTCCAAGCCAAGCAAATAAAATAGGAGTTAAATACCAATATAATACCATTACTCTGTCATGAAGCCACCTTTCCCTCTTTTTAAAGGTCCATTTTATATCTTTTCGATTGATTTCAATTGATGCCATATAAAGATTTGCTTGTTTTGTAGGTTTTGCATAAAGCTTCACTGCTTCTCTGTCCTGCGGCATCGCTCCTGATAATATATAACAAGCTTCTTTATAATAAAGACGGTATTGCATCATTATATTACTACCTGACCCTACATCAACCGTGTCGACATGATAGCTTCCCTCCGGAATGTCTACGACTACTTCTTCTGTTCTATACTCCTTTTTCGCAAATGCTACTATCACGCCAGCTATCAAACCAGGAGTCATTAATAACGTACATATTACAAATAACCAATATATCTCATTATCCATCATTTTTGAAACATACATTGTCAGTACACTGCCAATGGTTCCTATTAAAAAAACCAACATTTTTTGTATAGTATCCGATATTACTTTCAAACGATAAAATAAAAGAAGGCAACAAGTAATAAAACATTCCCCACTAATAACAGCAAGGATTTTTAATGCATCATTCATCTACATCCTCACTAGCATAATGCTCTTCTAATTTTTCAATAAATTTCTGTCTCTCGATATCTTCAAATCCACTAAAAAAAATCTTGGCAATATCCTCATGGTTAAACAAAAACTGGTACTCCTCGGATATATTTCCTTCTGGATAGAATACACCTATGTAATCATACTCTTTATCTTCTTGTGATGTTTGCTTAATACCATATATCATGACTCTTTTCTTTGCATTTTTTAGTAATACAATACTCCCGATTGGTAATAATTTTTTAATCATATTCATTTTCTTTCTACGCTATTTAAACCATTTTAATGAAAATTGCATAATAAATACTTTTACTCTGTATGGAAATATCCTTTTACTACTTAACTTCTTACGTTATTAAAAAGGCTGATGCAATAACTCCATCAAGGATAAGAAAACAAATGCAAAATATAAAAAAAGCTCCATACCTCTGCAGAAAAAATATAGCATCCTAAAAAACAAGCCTTTGGCCCCTCGGAAATACCATACACATAATCCCAATAAGGCAAGCATTGGTATGTACTTTGTAATTTGATTTTCTACTCCAACCCAAGCAACTAAAATAGGGGCCAAATACCAGTATAATACCATCAATCTGTCATGAAGCCACCTTTCCCTCTTTTTAAAAGTCCATTTTATATCTTTTCGATTGTTTTTCATTGCTGCCTTAAAAGTATTCACATCTTTTGTCGGATATGCATAAAGTACCACTGCTTCTCCATTTTGCGGCATTGCTCCTAATAATATATAACAAGCTTCTTTATAGTAAAGATGGTATTGTAGCATTACATTGCTTCCCCGGCCTGCATCAACCGTGATTACATGATAGCTGCCCTCCGGAATATTTACTACCACTTCCTCAATATTTTTCTTTAGAATTTTTGCTCTCACCATAAGTATTAAAGTAAAAAGCAACATTACCGCCCATATTGCACAGAACCAATACATTTCGTCACCGATTACTTTTAAAACATATGCTTCCAATAAAAATCCAATACCCCCTAGAAAAAATGCCAACATTGTCTGAAGATAGTATGGTATCACTCTAAAACGACAAAATAAAAGAAGAAATAGGGTAATAATACATTGTACACCAATTACACTGATGATTTTTAATATATCATTCATCTGCTTTTTCACCTGCATAATGCTCTTCCAATTTTTCAATAAATTCCTGTCTCTCGATATCCTCAAATCCTCTAAAAAAAATCTTGGCAATATCCTCATGATTAAATAAAAACTGGTACTCCTCGGATATATTTCCTTCCGGATAGAAAACACCTATATAATCATACTCTTTATTGTCTTGTGATGTTTGTTTAATACCATATATCATGACTCTTTTCTTTGCATTTTTTAATAATACAATACTCCCGATTGGTAATAATTTTTTAATCATTTTTCATTCCTTTCTACGTTATTTAAACCATTTTGCAATTGCTTTTCCAGCATCACAAAAAGCATCAGCAAAACATTCTCCTATATCTTTGTCAAATACTTTCTCACACAGCCAATTAGCACCAACTACTATTCCTGCCGCCGCTGCTCCTACTGCAATTACTGGTGTCATAGTTGCCCCTAACGCTGTTGCCGCTGCTCCTATTAGCGTTGCCGCTGCTGCAGTTGCTACTGTACCTACCGCAACATCTGCCACCGTCTCAATGACAGTTTCTGCCACAGCTCTGCCGCTAGAGATTTGGCCCGTCTGGTACTCTTCATAATTCTCTACTCCATTAAAAATACCTGTTACGGCAACACCTGCCCACTTTGCCACTGCCTTTGCGCCTTTTGCCGTGCTAGAAAAATCTACGAACTCTTTCATTTCCTGTTTAATTGCTCCCCAAACAGTACGACTTGTACCTTTAGTAAAATACTCTGCTAATCCCACACCCTCTCTAAGTGCCTGACCCCATCCTTCTTCATTTACATTGAAAAAAAAGGACCATAGGTTTGTTGGTGCGGATAGCGCAAACTGTGAAATGACTGCCGGATTGACATCTTCCCCCAATAAGACACTGGACAATATTTCTAAAATAGGGGATAGCTGTGCGATCAACTCCCCGCTGGAACCACTAAATTCCTTTATGTAATCCAGTATTTTTTTCAAAAATTCTGACTTATCATCATCTTCACTAAAATCATTTAACGCATCTGTTATAAATTGGGGTGTTTTGCAATAAAATGGAATGCCTTGAATTATACTTTCTGCTGTTTCATAAGAAAAAGCAACTTTGTCAAGCGTCTGCTCCAAATGCCCTATGCCTCTTACATAACACATTTCCATATCTTCGATGAAGTTTAATGCTGTTCTTACATCCCCATAGGAGCTATCCAGACTATGTTTTACTGCATTCAATCTGGAGATATAGCCCTTTAACTCATTACCAATCAAACGATATTCCCCAGCCGCCTCTTTTATACCTTTTGGTTTTATATAAAATACTCCCTGCATAATTTTTACTCCTGTCTATTTTATTTTTGACTCCTCATTTGTATCTCCCTTAAACTCGCCATCTCTGCATTATAAATATTTTGCGCCATCGATTTTAACGTAGAGGCCGCCATATTAATATCATTTGAAGACTTTTCAACTTTCCCGTTTAATTTATTACCTTTTTTTGTATAGGCATCTGCATTTCCCCCGGTCCAATTTTTTGATACTTTACTTAAGGAATTTGTCATCTTACTATTCCCGATTTTTTTGATACCCGATGCAATATCTTCTAATTCCAATGCCTGTCGTATTGTTTTTCTATAATTAAATACTATTTCCTGCTCTGTCTTAGCCACGATACTTTTCCTCCTATGAAATGACATCAGCCGGCAGCTTAAGCGCCAATTGCTTGTTTTCATCCTCAGTTTTATCATATAAATTTGCCATCTTCAAAAGATCAACCGGATGTTCCTTTAAACGTTTGATTACTTTAGGTATATCATCTTCAAAGGTCTTATAATGCTTTTGATGGGTATTGCTTGCATCGCCTTCCCAATACTTCTTTGTTCCTTTTACAACCGTTCCGATTTCTGCTAATTCTTTTTCTAACGAGCTGATTGAAGTTTTTATTTCATTTGCCCGCTTTTTTAATACTTCTGGTTTTACCTTTAAAATAATTGCCATATCCCTCTCCTACACGCTCATACTGTCGATTGCATCTTTTACTGTTCTTTCACATTTGTTGTATTCCTTTTTGGCCGTTGTTTCATATTGAATGATGCCTTCTATTGATTCGCATAATGTTCTGACTGCTTTGATATCATCTTGAAATACTTTATTAAACGCCTGATTCGCTTCACCGGACCACATCGCATTCATTCCCTTTACATCCTCTTCCATCTTTACTATTTTTTTAGTTACCTGCTTAAGGTGTGTCTGAATGGATGTTGTGTCTTTTTGAAGACTCACTGTATTGACTCTGATTTTGTCTGCCATGTTTCCCTCCAAATTTTAATTATTTTTTATCCCTTTATTAACGATTTCAATATAACATAAACTGCAATGCATAGGGAGATTTTACGACGCATGACACGTGAAATAGGATGAAAAGAACCTAAAAGTCCAAAATACTGCTGACTGATAGGTCCTATCCTTATTACTTAATCATTTCACACTCACTTTAATAATTAAGTACATCCGTCTTTAGCGCCCTGCTTGCACTT
>CAYPIB010000150.1:2896-4745 GCA_964410675.1 uncultured Roseburia sp. | reverse complement strand
AAGTTATAACTCTGGAAGTGCTCCTCAATGGGGACATGTTGCTATAGTAAGTCAAACATATAATGGGAGTACATATTCCATAATCCACCAATGGGCTGGAAGTATTACAGTACAAACTAAGGTATGTAATATTATAGCACCACAGTATGGTGTAAGCTATTCTATTATCGGTGTAGCACGTCCTAATGTAACTACAGATACAGAGTCTGTAACTATACCAGATGGGTATGGTACAATTATGACTTTTATGGGTGCACACAAAATTACATCTACAACTTCTCTTCAGTATAAGATGATCGATACAGCAAGTAAGAGAGGGACATATAAAGCTTCAAAACCAGAAAACTATGCTACTATAGATAATAGAATAATGATTGCAACAAAAGAAAATGTCGGTAACCAATTTCCTGTATCTATAGGCGATTATATAGAGGTAACATTTAGACATGCTGATGGTTCTGCATCTGTACATAACTGTATAATTGGAGATATTAAAGGAAGTGACGCAGATAGTATTTGGGGTCATCAAGGTGGAGCGTGCGTGACAGAAATAATTTATCATGATTACAGCAATACAAGTTATGGTAATAATCCATGGGGTTCTGGTAAAACTGAAAAACTCCGTAAAGTCGGTACATTTAGTTGGTAGGAGGAAACATATGATACGAGCATTTCAATTCCCACAGATATTTGATCCTATACGAGGCACAGCTGTATTAACAGGTGGTAATACACTAACTAATACAACACATACGCTACTGCATGTATATATCGGAGAACAACGAGGGGTTTTAGATTTTGGGTGTAAACTTAAGGACTTCTACTTTCAACTTTCTAATGATCTTAATTTAGAAGAGATAAGGATAGACTTAGAAGCAGCAATACGACGTAACTTTGCTACATTTCCAAATCTATTACAATCTCTTGAAGTCATTGTAAGTAGAGGAGAAGATCAGAAGTTAGACATAACCGTCAAGTCTCCGATAGAATTTAGTGTTATAGAAGTAGAGAAGGAGCTTTAGAATATGCATAGTTATCTAAATAAAGATCGTAAATCCATATATAGAGCCTTAGTAAATTCTGTTCCATCATATACAGATGCTTGGGTTCCAGGTATACAGAGTGATCCAGGAGAAGTTTATCTTCAGTCTTTATCTGATGTAGCAGACTCTATATATTTTCTACAAGATAGAAATATATTGGAAACTTATATATCAACAGTTACAGAAAGAAAGAATGCTCAGAGAATTCTTGATGCTCCTGGATATCAATTAGCATGGAGACAGTCAGGATTAACTCAAGTAACCTTAACTCCAAGAACACCACCTTCTGGAAGTTATCCTAAGATTGAAATGCAATTTAATTTAATCTATGGAACTACTAATCAGCTAGTTTCTTTACGAGGAGCTGTAGCTTCAAGGGCATCGGTGAATTATATTATACTACCTGAAGGTGCATTAGAATCTGCTTTAGGATATCTTCCTGATTTTCAGATTGGAACGTCAGATGATGTTACTTGGGAAGGATATAGTGGAGAAGGTGCAACTCCACCTGAACCTGCACCAGTAGTAAGATGGGCTGTCCAAGGTTCTTTAAGAACACTTACAACGACTGTAAGAGAAATTAAAGCTAATGGAAACCTTATCAGATTTACAAATCCAGCTATAGATATTAGATATGTTTGGGTATATGATGGTATGATATTCCCAGGTAGTAATCTATATACAGTCTGGAGAAGATTAAGAACTGTAATGGATGAAGCTAGAGGTTTCCCTGGATTTTCTATGGAAATAGATGAGTATGAGATTCCAATAATTCGATTTAATTCTCATCTAGAAACCTTTAAAGA
>CAYPIB010000150.1:0-2886 GCA_964410675.1 uncultured Roseburia sp. | reverse complement strand
TATTACAGTTTTATATGTTGAATCTGCAGGTGCAGCAGGAAATGTAAACAAAAACGCTTTCTCATCTTTACGTGGAATTCCAACTGATAGATTGTTCATTACTAACCCAAGTAACGTTCTTTCACAATATAATATTTCTGAGGCTGGTAGAGACGCAATGACTGCAAGAGAAGCATTCCTAGACAGCCGTCTTTATATAAATACACAGAACTCTATTATAACGTTGTATAACTATCGAGCTTTTCTATCTCGTCAATTACATATCGCATATGCAAGATGTGCAGATTGTCAGAAGATGAAAGAAATTAATGAGTACATCTTTAATAACACTCAAATACCAGATGATATGAAACTTAAGAAGTATGTTTGGATGGATACAGATATGTCTCCAACCTTTGAACTGCCTATGGAATATAAAGGTGATTTTCCAGGACAGGAAAAAGAATATCCGATATACACCTTAGCATGTTTCTTATCATGGGGTAGATTCCAGCGTGTATATAGTGATGCTGATACCACGTCATCAGAAACTACCACACTTGTAACTGCTGATATGGTACATGTACCTGGTAAATTCTATAAATATCTTGTAAGTCAAGATACACAGAACATGATAGATGCAGAACAAGTTAAGTTAGGTGCATTATCTGTAGAATTAAGATATTGCTATTATCGTATATTCCCATTCCTTATAACTGGTATTGTATATCCTAATACCAGAATTCGTGTATCTGAAGCTTGTCAAATGCTTCAGTTTATCTATAGAGCATTAGGGAATTCACAGCCTAAATTATTCTCCTATCGTTCTTCTATGACTATTCTAGATAGAGCATTTCTGATGGGTATAGTCGAGTCTGTTAGAGGAGTCCGTCAATTTGATATGGGAACTTTAACTCATCCAAAGGGAATCTATTATAATACAGAATACACAGATAGTTCAGAGTTACCTGATTCTGTAGATATAGATTATGTTAACTATACCTCAGCTTATTTATATCAAGATCCTGTTATAGTAAATGGGACACCAATAACAAGAGACAATTATAAAAATCTTTCTATTAAAATTTATGAAGGTGCTATCATTGATGATGACGCTAACACAGTTCAAGAAACAAGAGAATAGAGGTGTAGTGTATGTCTACTTTACTAGATAGATGTCCAGAGATATATAGGACTAGTCCAGATTTCATAGCTTTGGCTAAGCTGGCAGATAGAGAGCTAGAACCTGCTGAATTCTATGCAGAGAGGTTTACAGATTTATTATCTGCAGAACATTGTCCTAAGAATCTATTGCCACAATTAGCATCACAAAGAGGGTATGGGTACCATCATGGAAATCCACCTTACTTTAATCGTATTGTATTAAGATATTTTAACAAGGATATGATAAATAATAGAGGTAGTAGGACTGGTATTAAATATGCAGCTGCAGTTGAGTTAGCTGCATTGGATCACCCATCTAAAGGTGGAGATGCTCTATATTATGCTAGTTTAATAAATGTTCTATCTAATGTTAAAGAGGGTATAATAACTATTCTATATTTTACAGGTATAGAGGAAAGTGAGTATGAAGGTTATCCTCTACATAGAAATGCAGAAGGTCTTCCTGAAGATCAGGGTTTAATCGAGTATGTTAGACCTGTTGGAATGTATATAGATAGAATACCAGCACAATTAATAGATTCCAATTCGTATGTTGGTGTTATAAGTAGGGTAGAGTTTAGACAGGAGGATTTTGCCAGATTACGTAGATCTTTACTTGATCCTACAGCTCAAACAGTAGAAGATCCAGAAAATCCAGGTCTTCGTCGTCATATGCCAAATAAAGGTATGCCTCCACTTGATAGTGACAATAATGATTTAAATGAGGCAGCACTCCCAGAAAGTCCTCTAGACCCTAGAGATCCAGTTGCAGCTGAAGCTGCCAGAGTAGCACGTCCAAGATCAGCACTATATCGTATGTTATTAACTCAGAAGCCACCTACTAAATTTAATCTAATAGACTTGCCTAATGTATATCATGTTACAGATTCTGCTGAAACCGTAGAACATGAATCTACTTTAAATACTGAAGGGGATACAGAAGGTGGAGGTTATCTAATCTATGATGATGGACGTTTATTTGACTATATGCAAGATCCAGAAAAGATTCCACCAAAGATTGCATTCTTATATGATGCAATATTCCCTCAAGAGGAGGAATAGAATATGGCAAAGAGAATAGATCAAGTCAATACAGGTGTCCCACGTGATACAGAATCACCTTATCCTTTAAAAAATATAACTAAGGAAGATGCAGATTCTATGCCTTCACATATTGGAGATTTGGCAGTAAATGCACACTTCCCTAATGTACCACCTTGGAAGATAGATAATACAGATCCAGATAATCCAGATTCATATTCTTTAAAGACTGCTCACAGTTCTCCATGATATGTTTTCTGGAAAGCCCCCTGTCATTTACACCATCTCCTGTTGGCAAATATACTTTACTTGAAATTACGAGCTCTTTTCGTGGATAATCTTTCAGAACTTCTCCAAAAAATCTTTCTGCTGCGCCACCGGAATAAGCATCTGCACAGTCAAAAAAGTTAACTCCTTTTTCATAAGCAAGTTTCACCGTTTCCTTTGCAACATCTTCCTGTGCACTGCCTTTCAGATCTGTCATCCAGCTTCCCAGTGCAATCTCACTGATCTTAAGTCCTGATTTTCCTACGTTACGATAATTCATTGTTGTATCCTCCTTTAGGTAAATTTAGTTAAACGTTTTCATATTATTATAAAAATGCGTTTTCATTACTACGATGCAAAGAATGCACCATAACTTTTCACGCATTTTTATCAACATTTTTATACAGTACTTCTTTCCATAATCTCATAAGGAAG
>CAYPIB010000149.1:0-4808 GCA_964410675.1 uncultured Roseburia sp. | reverse complement strand
GTCACTTAAAAAAGCTGCACCACCATGACTGCCCATCCAATACTTATAACCGCTCTGTGTAAGTCCCTCCGGAAGTGTAACTGTTATGTAGTCTTCCATTACTGCTGCTCCATTTAAAATGTTTACCAGATTACCGGAGCGAATGTCGGCACAGCTTCCCTCATAGGCATACTCCTGCTCCAAATTTTCTAATTCCAAAAATTCCTCTTGAAAAACTACAGCGCCATCCAAATCACCTTCATAGGGTGCTGCCGCCAGTTTCTTATCGCTGGCACTCACCCGCAGGCACATGGTCTTTCCTTTATATGAAAACTCCAGTGTCTCCCACAAACTACCTTCTTCCTGTATTGGCGAAATATCCATATAAGGTGCAAAATCCTCAAGAACCAGTTCTTCATGTTTTGCCGCCAATGCTTCCACCGCTTCTACGGTCAGCGGTTTTAAGGCATCTGAGTCTGGTATTTCAACTATTTCCGTAACCGTTTTCTTAGGAGCTTCTGTATTTTCAGGCTCTTTTGTGCACCCAGTCAACAAAATGCCAAGTGCAATAAATATAACTATATTTTTTTTCATAATATTTCTCCTCGTATTAATTTTGTCTTTAGCATTTATTACTTTTATGCTAATATCATAATTTATGTTAATCCAAAAGTAAAGTATGAGAAATATCTTGCAAAGCAGAATCTTGCGCTTACTTGATTACCCTATAACTTCCAATTTATATGTTAACTTCCCCCAAGTAATAATACACACATTAAGTCATATCCTATATGTGCTAATATTGGATTCCATATAGTTTTTCCCCTCCTTAATAACCAACAGAATATAAGTCCCCAAATTAATGCACTAACACTTTGTGTTATTATTCCAGTTAAATCAAATGTACCAAGTCTTAAAAACTTAATAAGATAAGCTGCCCAATGCAGCAATATAAATAATATAGTTGTAATTATTGTTGCTTTTTTATGTGATACAATATTGGCTAACGAATTATATCCCCACCCTCTAAAAACAACTTCTTCTACAATTCCTACAATCATATATTTAATAAACACTAAACTTAAAATAACCTCACTATTAAACCAAAAGCCTTTATGATTTAGTAACATTCCAATCATTACATAAGTTAATGAAATT
Organism: uncultured Roseburia sp.; assembly: GCA_964410675.1. GTDB lineage: Bacteria > Bacillota > Clostridia > Lachnospirales > Lachnospiraceae > RGIG3040. The sequence goes on along the minus strand of CAYPIB010000149.1, from coordinate 3,671 downwards.
AATAAAACTAAATTCAATGATTTATTAAACTTAGGCCATGAAAACAATTGTTTTTTATTATACTTTAATTTATCACTGTAATTTATAATTAAGAATATTGCTGGTAATACCCATATAACTCTACTTATATAGCCATAAATATATGTTCCTGTATTATTATCTTTAAAAATATAATCTGAATAACCCCAAGCATTTGTAATAATAGCCCATAGCGTAATAAAAGCAATAAGTGTTAATATAATTTTCTTTATACTTAATTCTTTTTTCATTGTATTATAATTCTCCAAATCCCACTTTCTCATCATCATACTGCATTTGATACTAAAGTTCAATATTTTCTTTGATTAGTGCAGCTTAACCATTTCCAAATGCAGCATAAGCAAATTTACTTGCCTGCCTTATTAAAAAATGTATACTATTATTAGGCATTGGTAACTATTTTTTCTATCTGCCTACTAATCATAGCATAATTTGAGAGGGGACAAAATTGAAGGTTAATTTTTATCGAGATGATTCTATTACTGAAAACCGCGCAGATATTTATTACTATGAAGAAAATAGTGAGCTTGAAAGTATTCGAAATTTTTTTCATTCCTACAATATTATCTTAGGGAAAAAGGAGGATTTGCAGCAAAGAATATACCCTGATGAAATCTATTATTTAGAAATTGTTGACCGTCGCTGCTTTGCCTGCCTGCATAACGAAGTATTTCAGATTGATTTTAGTTTGAAAAATTTCATTGATGTATTTCATAAATATGGATTTATTCAAATTGGAAAATCGCTTATCGTAAATATCTATAAGATTAAAATTATAAAAACAGATTTAAACATGCGTCTGCGTTTATGTATGGAAAATGGAGAGACTCTTATTCTAAATCGTACATATAAAAAAGACTTTTTAACTTATATAAATATGATGCAGGAGGCCGCAAATGAAAATCATTAATAAGAAAAACTTTATTCCTATTGTTTGTACAATTTTTACCGTACTAGTAATCCTAAAGATAGTATTGGAAGCCATTTTCCAACATACGTTTGAAAGCGTGCAGCAAAATATTCTATTTATGCTGATGATGTCTATACTTGCCACGTTTGTAATATCCCAGCATTACCGTCTGCATAAGCTTCCTTTAGTATTGGTTATTATCATTCAATATATCTTCCTGATTTCCTTTGTCATGCTGTTTACTTGGTTTACGAGCTTTTTTGAAGAATTGGCATTCTATGCATATAGAGACATGTTTCTCTCGTTTACCATTCCATATATTATTTTAGCCGTTTTATATTATGTAAACCTTTTTAATGAAATAAAGAGAGCAAATAAAAACCTAGAGTATCTAAAGGAGGACAAAAGAAATGAATACAGAAAAGAAGATTAAGGGTTGGAACTACATGAGCTTAAGTTTATTTGCTTTTGCAGTATTAGGAGTGGAAGTTGTTTATGCTTACTTCTTAGAACCCCTCCTCTATGGAACAGATTTTGGAACAGATATGAATCAATGGACTCCCATGCAAATAATTCTTCATTGGATACTCACCTGTATCACTTGGGGAATAACAGCCGTTCTGCTCATAAAGGCTTCCAAAAGCAAATATCAATTTGACTTATTTTCAAAATATGAAAAAATGAAGCTTTGGCAATGGTTCGCTATTGTATTTTGCATTCTATATTCTATTGTTACAAGTTATTTGGATTGGGGCGGTTTCAAAATTATAAAAGAATATCAAAATAAGGGTCCACTTTTATTTACCGTTCAGCATATTTACTATTTTGTTGAAACTATATTATTTATGTTAATCATTGTCTTTGCTCAAAAAGCATTTGAAGTCTGGTTTAAAAATACTAATATACCCTTCGGCGGAATCATTTGTGGTATTACATGGGGATTTGCTCATGCATTTACAAAAGGAAGCCTATGGATTGGTCTGAACGGAATTATTTTTGGATTCATATTAGGCGTTGCTTATCTTCTGGTCAATCGGGATATTAAGAAAACATATCTCGTTATGCTTATTATGTTTATTGGCTAAACGTGCAAAAATAGGACAAATAATTACAATACTACACGTATTCAATAAAACCGCTGTAAAGCCTTTAATTTCAAGCGATACAGCGGATCTTTGTTTTGTTAATAACTTATCTTCTACGCAACTTGATGTTTTCTAAAAGCTTTAAAAGCAAATGGTAATGTAACAAATCCAATGAATAAGCTGACAATTATCATCATATTTGGATAAGGAATACTGATTCCTGCAATATGATATAACTCATATTTTGTTAATGCAGTATATGCACCTGTCATTTTACCCGGCAAAAGATTCAGTACATTGTTAAACAGCCTGCTGCTCTTACTATATGAGATAAAAATCGGTAAAAAGAGTATGACGAGCATACATATAATTACCGGAAACGGTGACGCCATCTTAGCAGAAAGTAATAAAGTGATTCCCTGCATAAGCAGACATATACAATATCCTGCAAATATAACAAATAGATATGCCTGTAATAGATTTACATTGGAAGGAGCTGTAAAGTTTAGTACCTGCAGACTGCAATTCCAGCCTTCACCGCCAAATATACATAAAACAGCAGTTGTATAGATAGTCATACTGAGTAAATAAACAAGACTAGTAACAATAAATGAAGCTGACACCTTTGCTGTAATTAATTTGCTTCTTCCATACTTTGCTGACAGAATAACGGAATCTGCACCCGTTTGGTATTCAGAAGCAAAAACAGGCGCCAAACAAACACATATTACAGTTATAATAGCAAGAAAAACAATTGTACTTCCCCCTAAAAGCTGTTTCCAACCTTCATTATAGTCATAATAAAAAGGTGTTGCTATTTTTTCATTTTTATCATTCCAATACTCTTTTTCTTTTTCTGAATAATTACCATATGAATAATCCATATTTAGGTATTCATTTACTTTTTTTATTCTATTATGATAAAAATTCCTCGCATCTTCAGGGCTCAAACTATCTATCGCATTATAATCATAGGCTTCCCCATCCGGCGCAAAACTGCTGCGTATAAGATTCTGAATATCTGCATTGACTTGCACATATTTTGCAAAAGCCGTATTTGTCAATTCATTTCCATCCTGACCGGTTGAAAAATTATCAGGATTTTGATAAGCGGCCTGATATTCGGAAATAACAGAACTCAATTTATCTTCCGTCAGGTAGCCTGCGTTATGATGCAGAGCCTCTTTCTTCATTTGTATTGCTTCTGTTTTTATTATTTCTTCTCCTGTCACCTTTATCCAGTATTCACCGCTGATTCCCGAAAAAGATAATATAATAATTAATATCATTAACAACCCTACGGATATTGTACAGCTCTTGTTAGATGCAATTTTCTTTAATTCATATTTAATTAGTATTTTCATTTTATTCCTCCTCTTGATCTATATCATTTTGAAAATGGTAAAGATAAAAATCTTCCAAAGTTGAATTTTGCATTATAGCTGATTCCGTTGGCTTTTTATCTGATATAATTCTTAGTTCTGCCAAATCCCCGCCATGTTTTAAATTAACAATACAAAACCTTTTTTCAAGCTTTCTTATTTCCGACCGAGGTACCTTGCAAGACCATACTTTCCCCCTCATGCTTTGGTTCAGCATCTCCACTGTTCCAACCGATAGGATTTCTCCATCTTTTA
>CAYPIB010000148.1:3040-4839 GCA_964410675.1 uncultured Roseburia sp. | reverse complement strand
AACCGAGATGTAAGTAAGAAACTTCGTACCAGATTCATTCAATATATAAAAGGAGTCGGAGATGAGAAAATCCCAGATTCCGATTTAATGAAATTAATCTATAAACCGATGTATGTACTTCAGACTATGGTTAATCGATATGAGTTAGAGTGTCTTGTATATCCTGGATCTAATAGGAGTGGTTTGGTTATTAAATTAATACAGGCAATAAATTCAATGACTTCGAGGTTTATGAAAGGTACTACTTTTGAGTTAGTTAAACAAGCACCAATAGATATCAGATTTAATCTTGATGCATTTGAACGTGTATATGAAGATAATCCAAACTATCAACAAATGCTGAAGCATGTAGAAGAGAAACTCCTTCCTGTTATTCACTCATTAGATTATTTCTCGATAGCTGCAGCTGTTAAGACTAAATACAGACCATTTATTGAGAATTTTCTGAATTTCTCAGAAGAAGATTTGAAGAGATTTAGTCGATTAAATGCTAGTAAGATATTAGTAGTTGATGATATAAATACATCTGGATCAACTTTAGATGAGATTATAAGAATCTTATTGACTATAAATCCTGATGCTGAAATCTTCATTTACACATTATTTGGAAAAGATTAAGTGCGTTAAGTTATTAGAAAGGAAGTGTTCATACCATGGTAAAGGTATTTAATATACATGGATTTAGAGGAAGTGGGAAGAATTCTGCATATTATGCAATTCCAAATAATATAAGAATTACTTCTCCTGATTTTGATTATGAGAAATTAGGACCTAAGTTGATGCTTGAACAAATGAAGTCTGCAATTCCAGATGGAGTTAAGTATATAATAGGAACATCTTTAGGTGGGTTCTATGCTACAGTACTTGGAAATATGTTAGATATCCCTACAATTCTGATAAACCCTTGCCTAACACCACACAAAATAATCCCTAAACTAGAGCCGAGTATGGAATCATTTAATACTGAGTTTTTGGAATTATATAAGAAATGGGTCTGTGGTGGTGACTATTCTAAAACTTCAATCATAATAGGTAGTGATGACGAGCTAATAAACCATGAAGAAATTACAGCTTCCCTAGAAACTTGGTGTAAGAAGTATGTTCGTGTTAAAGCAGGTCATCAAATTTCTACAGAAATACTAGGAGGGTCTTTATGCGAGTTTATAAAAGTAACAGAATAAATTCAGGAAAGTTAAGTGTAACGGATAATTCAACATTCATTAAGTTGGCTCCGAATATGTTTAAATTCTTTGAGTCGGCGTATTCAAAAATTGGTGGTTTTAAGAGTTTTGATGATGAAGTAGATTTAGCTAATTCTTCGATAGTGTGGAGAATTACAACTTTAGGACCAGCACCTACGAATCCAGCAGATCTTGATTTTGATAAGGTTTTATGCTGTATTGCATTTAAACCTCCTAAAGTTAAAGGATATAATATGAAGCAAGTGGCTTTAGGAACTAATCGGTTTAGGGATATAGAAGATTCTGAGGAAAGAAAGAGACTTCTAGAATATGCTCGTAATGCTGTACGGAAACAAATACGTTTGACTATTAAAACATCTTGGGTAGAGGCATCTGGAGGAGCAGCTAAGATATATGAAGATGTCGGAGCACCTGTTGTTGATCCTGAAATTCTTGAAGAGTCTGGTTTAGTCGGAGATATTGAGTACTTTCCAGGTTCGTCTTCATATCAACGTACTATATCATCAGGCGAAACATTTACAAAGACATGTTATGGAAATCTTAAATAGGTTCGTTTGTAAAGTAGACCTTCTTGCGTTAAGTCCTTATGCGAGAAGG
>CAYPIB010000148.1:0-3030 GCA_964410675.1 uncultured Roseburia sp. | reverse complement strand
TGGAGGAAGTTATATGAACCAGTTGGTATCTGAATGGAGAAACAATCCTAGAAAGATCTACTGTGATGTTTACATTGATGATAAGAACATAATCGAATTTGGTGTAGGAGGGTATGGGATATGAATTTAGAAAAAGCTTATGAGGTTATGCAAGAAATTCGAAGATTACCTTGTACATATACAGCAGAAGAACAAGAAGCCTTCGAGAAGACATTCAGCCTATTTAAAGAAGTCTTAGAGAACTCTCCACTCTCTTTAGATGAACTTAGATTGATGGCAGGTAAACCTGTTTATGTTAAATTATTGAATCCTGAAAAGGATAATCACTGGGATTTTGAGAATGGATGTTTCTGGGGAATTGTTGAAATCTATAGTTCTGAAGATGATGGCATCTGTGTCGATATTGATGATGGTGTATACTTTACAGGTACTACGTATAACAAATCTTGGATAGCGTATAGAAAGGAATTAATATGAATTTTACAGAATATATAGAACTCGTAACATTACTTAATGAAAAAAGTAGGGTATATTATAATGGTGAACCAGAAACAATGTCTGATGCTGAATGGGATAAGTCTTTTCAGAAACTTAAAGACTATGAGAAAGCTAACCCTGAGGCAGTCTTACTTATCTCACCAACTCAGACTGTTGGTGCTCCAATAGAAAAACTAGGTAAGAAGGTTGTACATGAAATTCCACTTAAGTCTCTAGAGAAGTCTAAAGACTTTGAAGTCATCATGAAGTTTATGAGAGGTCGTTACTGTATATTACTTCCTAAGTATGATGGTAATACCTGTCGTCTAAAGTATAGAGACGGTGAACTGTATGAGGCATCTTCCAGAGGTAGTGGTACAGAAGGTGAAGATATTACCAGACACGCTATGTGTTTTAAGAACATTCCACTCAAGATTCTTTTTACTAAGAGTGAATACTGGGTAGATGGAGAAGCAATCATCACTGCTACAGATTTTGAAGAGATTAAGAAGTTATATCCAGATTATAAGAATCCTAGAAACCTAACCTCTGGATTTCTTAATAGATCTAAACCAACCTTTAATACCATCTCCTTCTTTCCCTTTAGGGTTGTTAAGGGCATGCTGACTGAAAATCTATCATCTGAATTGGCTTTACTTCAGTCTAATGGTTTTAACACTAATTTTAAATTCTTAACAGAATCTAATACTACAGCAGAATATACTGAAGAGTATATAGACATGATTAAGAATGAATTGGGAATAGGTTGTGATGGTGCAGTGTTTGCTGTAGATAATTTCGAAGAAGCAGCAACAATGGGAGAAACTTCCCACCACCCAAACCACTCCATGGCGTTTAAATTCAAGGATGATGAAACTACTTCAGTTGTGAGAAGTATTCAGTGGCAGGTAGGTACATCTGGAGAACTAACTCCAGTAGCAATATTTGATCCAGTCGAGCTTGAAGGTACAACTGTTACCAATAGTTCTGTTCATAACCTTAAAATCTTTAAAGAGTTGGATTTTGGAATTGGCGATACCGTAAAGGTATTCAAAGCCAATCAGATTATTCCACAGATTAAAGAAGCGTTAACCCATGGTGGGGATAAGTCAATCCCTGTGATTTGTCCAAGTTGTGGATCAGAGTTAATTATTGAGAATAACAGTAAAGATGAATTACAGCGAATTGTCTGCCAGAATTACGACTGTCCTGCACAATTCCAAGCTCTTTGTGAAAGATTTGTGCGAAAGGATTATATGAATATCGATGGTCTGTCTGGATCTGGTATTAAGGAATTAATTGATGCTGGACTCATAAAAGAATTAGTTGACATTCTTAGGTTAGAGGGATTAAGGGTTCGCAGAGTTGGTTATTTTAAAGGTAAGCGTGGAATTATGTTAATGGAATCCTTACGTAAGGCTAAAGAGAATACAAAGCAAGACGCATTTCTTGCAGCATGGGGAATTCCTACGATTGGAAGAAGTACATCAAAGCAGTTGATTGATGCCTGTTCAGGAGATATCTTAAAATTTATTGAAAAGATGGATAGTGGACATTCCTTTACCTACCTTGATGGGTTTGGGGATACTATGCAAACCAGTCTTGAGAATTGGTGGAAAAAGAATTCTAGGCAATTCATCGCTGCTGCAAGCCTATGTACATTTACTGTTATTCATCCAGTCGCTGTATCTTCCACTAGTCTTAAAGTGGTAATCACTGGCACATTGGAATTTGGTTCTCGTTCTGAATTTTCAGCTAAATTAACAGAAGCTGGCTTTACAGTTCAGGATGGAGTTAAAAAGGATACAAATCTTCTTATCTGTGGAGATAAGGTAGGCAAGGGTAAAACAGATAAGGCAGCTAAGATGGGTGTTCGAGTTATTACAGAAGCTGAATTTAGAAAGGAGTTTAATGTTTAATGATTGATATTGATGAAGTCATATTCCCTACAGAAGATGAAGAGGATGAGATGTTACAGGAGGTTTTAGATGATGCTGAGAATCGGAGAGAAGATAACTCTAACTAAGGATATAAAGGTTGAAGGTCTAGAGACTACTGTATTAAAAGAAGGTACAGATTTGTATGTAGGAGCAGATAAGGAATTCTTCTACATGGTAAATTCTAAGTTACTTAAAATTCCTGAAGATATGGAGATCTCAGACGGTTATTCTGCAAAAGGCTTGTCTGACTGGATTTATCAGAGAGTTCGTGCTGAGATGGGATTAGATGGGTTTCTTGAGTATATAGCTGACGAGCTTGGGACTGAGTTTTCAGAACAGGTTGAGGTATTTAAGAATTCGATAGTTGAAGCACTTACTGATTTAGGTTTTTACGGAGAAGACGGAAATACACATTAAAAGAGTGGTGAGGAAATTTCCTCACCATTTCTGCGTTAAGTTATTATGAATTGAAAGTGGAGGTTCATCTTATGAATGAACCATGATAAGGAGGTTAGTTTCGAAATGACAAATATAGTGCCGTTCTTTAATAAAAAACACCCCTTCAGTAATTTCTATCCTGCTAAATTTACAGTAAGAGGTGTAACATTTCCTA
>CAYPIB010000147.1:0-4854 GCA_964410675.1 uncultured Roseburia sp. | reverse complement strand
ATAGCCAGAGCTATTTTACTTGGCTCGTCAGTCATAATGACGATATCTGCCGCTTCGATTGCCGCATCCTGCCCAAGTCCTCCCATCGCTATTCCAACATCGGCTCTTGCTAAAACAGGAGCATCATTTATGCCGTCACCGACAAAAATAAGTGCCTCTTTTTCTCCTCTTTGTGCTAAAAGCTCCTCTACCCGGTCGACTTTATTTGCCGGCAGTAATTCGGCATATACCTGATTAATTCCAAGCTCATCGGCAACAGCAAGCGCGGCTTCTTCACGGTCACCCGTCAGCATGACAATATTCTTGATTCCTTCGTGATACAAGGATGCCACTGCCTGTTTGCTGTCCGGTTTGATTTCATCACCAATGACTAAATAGCCTAAGTATTCTTTTTCCTTTGCTACATGAACAACCGTTCCAATTTCTTGAACCTCTCCAAAGGTAATTCCTTTTTCTTCCATCAGCTTACTGTTACCGGCAAATATAACACTTTTGTCAACCATTGCCTGAACACCAAAGCCTGCAATTTCTTTTATTTCACCTAATCGTTTTGAGTCAAAATCTTTCTGCGCTTGTCTGTTTAAATATGCTTCCTTAAGTGATTTCGAAATTGGATGATTCGAGGCACTTTCTGCATATGCCGTAAGCTCTAGCAGTTCTTCTTCGCTTATTTTACTCTTTTTGCTTGGCACTATTTGTTTAACAAAAAAGTTACCCTTCGTTAATGTTCCGGTTTTATCCATAACGACGGCAGAGGCTTTAGCAAGCAGCTCTAAATAGTTACTGCCCTTTACTAAAATACCAACCTTGCTGGCTCCGCCAATTCCGCCAAAAAAGCTCAGTGGAATCGAAATAACAAGAGCACACGGGCAAGAGATAACAAGGAAGGAAAGCCCTCTGTATATCCACTTACTAAAATCTCCATCCACAAAAATAGGTGGAATGAATGCTAATAGTACTGCAAGTCCGACTACGATTGGTGTATAATATCTGGCAAATTTAGATATAAAATTTTCTGTTACTGCCTTCTTACTTCCGGCATTTTCTACTAAATCCAATATCTTTGCTACCGTTGACTGTCCATATTCCTTTGTCACTTCCACTTCTAACAGACCCGTCATATTAATACAGCCGCTAATAACCTGATCTCCTTTTGAAACATCTCTCGGCAGACTTTCTCCTGTCAGTGCCATTGTATCCAGCGCAGTATTTCCCTTTATGACAATCCCGTCAAGTGGTATTTTCTCACCTGCTTTGACAATAATTATCTCACCAATTTTAACATCCTCCGGAGTGGTTTCCACCACTTCCCCATTTCTTATAACATTGGCATAGTCCGGTCTGATATCCATTAATTCAGAAATTGATTTCCTTGACTTATTGACCGCATAAGACTGGAACCATTCACCAACCTGATAAAATAACATGACCGCTACTGCTTCTGCATAATCACTGATTAAAAAAGCACCAACAGTTGCAATTGTCATTAAAAAATTTTCATCTAATACTTTTCCATGTATAATATTATTGGCCGCCCTTTTTAAGACATCTGCACCAATAATAAGATAGGCTGCTAAAAATAAAATTAATACAATATTTCCATTGGCCCGCTCACTGAGCTTTGAATATAATACCGCACCAGCAAAAACCACAGCACCTATCAAAATTTTCTGTAATTGTTTTTTTAATTTCTTTGACATCATATCACCCTATTTTTCCTGTACTGTTACATCAGGCTCAAATTTTTTTACAATCCTTTTTATCTCTTTGCCGATTTCTGAAATTTTTTCCAGTTCTGCTTCGATTACTAATTTACAGGTAAGAAAATTCAAGCTGCATGATTCTACCCCTGCAATTTCACCTACCTTCGCTTCAATCTTCTCCGCGCAATGTGCGCAATCCAAATCCTCTAAAATATATGTTTTTTTCATTATAAAATCTCCTTTTATTATTTTTTATAAAAGTGTCTCCTCAATTCTTTAAGCATTACAAACAAGTGACACAAAGACTTTCACCTATTAATATTTTATAAAACTTACGGTGAATTGTATTTCCTTTACATGCTGAGAGCTTCTTATAAGAAAATAGTAGAAACTGCCAAAGGAAGCTATTACCAATAACCTAGGGGAAAACAGCCAAGGATGGCTGTTTTAATGCCCAGGCACATGGATGTGCCTATGGGCATGACCCGACCATATCCTAAAACTAAAGTTGCTTCCTTTGTACAGTTTCACTATTTACTTATGAAGCTCGCAGCATGTAAAGGAAACACAATTCACAACCTAAGACTAAAAAATATTCACAGTATACTTCTTACTTTTTCTCACCCTTTTCTCACTCTTCTATATGTTCCACCCCTTGGCTTAGTATCGTGGAAATATGTCCATCCGACAGGGAATAAAAAACCGTTTTTCCCTCTCGTCTCGTCCTTACTAAATTCATTTGGCGAAGCACCCTGAGCTGATGCGATATCGCCGACTGGGTCATTCCTAAAACTTCTGCTATGTCACATACGCACATTTCTGAGCGAAGCAGTACATATAAAATTTTTATTCTCGTGGAATCTCCAAATACCTTAAAGAAATCTGCAAGATCATTAAATTCTTCTTCTCCAGGCATTTTGTCAGCGACAGTCTCAACAATATCTTCATGTACAAAGGTACAGTCACATTTTTCTTCCGGTGCTAAGTCCTTCTTTTTGTTCATTTCCATCCTCCTATCATTTTAAAACTTCATATGAATATGTGCTCATATGTTCATTATACATATTTCTAGTATTTTTGCAAGCATTATTTTAAATATCTAAATCAAATTAAGGATAAGCAAAAAAATGCCGAAAAATAAAATTTATTTTTCGGCATTTTATATTTACATAAATACTTATTTACATGGAGCTACTCCTACAAGCAGCTGCATTTAATTTTTCCCTCCGTGTAAAAAACCGGCTGATGCTAACGTAATAATTATGCCAAACACAATATTTCCCAAAGCGCCAATCCATATTCCCAAATTAATATTATTCAACATACCTCCTATTACTATGCCTAATAAGCATGGTAATAGTGCGGGCAATTTTAGCATAAGCTGAAACATAGCCTTAATCATATCATTTAATGATACCGGCAGAAACATTTCAACAAACAAGCTTACGGAGGCAGCAATAAAGTCAAGGCTGACTAGAAATATAATCCACATCAGTGCATTGATTGGATTATCCTTTATTAAAATTGTGCCAACGACAATTCCAGGCAGTAAATCCATAAAGCTTTCATAGCTGCATCCGGCTATACTGGAAAGCACTTTTTTATATGGGCTTTCCGGTACTAAATAGATAAAATTTATCTCACATTCACTCGCCAGTGGGTTGCCATAGCTGCGGAAAAACACGATTAATGCCATAATTAATCCTGCAATTAATAAGCTGTTTGAATGAATAAGTTTCATATCTAAAAAACCCATCAATAGATAAAACAGCATATAGGTAACAGCCGTGGCGGAAAATAACCCAAGCTTTGCAAAGCGCTTTCTATTGTAAACTGTTTTTCTAAAAAAGACTTGTGGTCCGCTTCCAAATATATCTTTTTCCTCAAAATTAGTTTCAATCTTGAGTTTTTTAGAACGTTTCTTTTTAACCATCCCAGATTTTGCTGCTTCCAGCCTTTCACTCATAATTGTGGCATTAGCTAGTGCATCTTCATAAAAATCAGCTTTCATATTCCATATACCATATACAAGCAGTAAAATTCCAAGCACTATCAATACTAAGAAAATAAGCGCAGGACCCCACTGTGCATTTAGACAATATCCGGTCAGTGCTGTCAGCCAGCCCCAGATTGGAATATAGCCAAATCCTTTTGATGCGAATAACAGCTTTGCTGTTTCAAACAAAGACAGCCCTGTTATCATAATGGTTAATCCATATACACATACCATGATGAATAAAACAGTAATAACAAACGGACGAATATATTTACGCAGCTTAATCTGAGTGGCTGTTACGGTATATGTTAAGATCGAAAATAATTTACCGACTACTATAATCAACATCCATATAAGAATTAGAGAAATTGCTATAGGAATAGATAAATTTAAATTCATGACAAGATTAGGAAGCTGAAATATAATATAAATAGAACTGACAATAATAAGTCCCATCTGCAGTATTACTTTAAACAACAATACCGACTGCGGCTTTTTAGGTGCTGGAAACAAAAAATTGATATCCGGCATCGTAAAAATGCTCGCTCCATTTTTATCTGCCATATAAATATTATATAAAATAACAACCATTGTCAGTCCGCTTACAACAAGACATACAATTTCCATGACTTTTGCTCGTTCACTCGGAGTCATAGTTTCTTTCTCTTCTGTCTCCTCTTCCTGTTCTTCCTGCTGTGATTCGTTACCTGTTTTTTCTCCTATGTAACTGCCTACCGCCCCTCCGATTAGTCCAAAAACCATTCCAAATGCAATCATTCCTAAAATAAAAACTGCGACCCATGTGCGAAATAGCTTTTTAATAGAATTAATAAACGTATGTGTCACATAATAAAATAATAAGCTCATCATGATTTCTCCCTTTCTGTCTGCTCAAAAAAGAAGTCCTCCAAACTCTGTCCCGATTCCTCTAAATCTTTCTTTTTAATTTGTGCAGCAACTTTTCCTGATTTCATAATAAGCGTTTCATCCCAAAGCTCATCAATACTATCAATCATATGCGTACTCACTAAGAGTGAAGCCCCTTCCTCACGCAATTCCTTAAATATATTTTTTAATTCCTTAATCGCATGGGGATCAAGACCAACCATCGGTTCATCAAATAAAACAACCTTCGGACGCGGCAATAATGCACAG
>CAYPIB010000146.1:0-4950 GCA_964410675.1 uncultured Roseburia sp. | reverse complement strand
TCATCACTGTAAACATACCAAACCTTTTTACTTTTTTCTAATTTATAAAGCGGCGGCTGTGCTAAATATACATAACCTCCCTTTATTAAATCCGGCATAAAACGATAAAGGAATGTAAGCAGTAACGTACTGATATGTGCTCCGTCTACATCGGCATCTGTCATAATAATAATCTTATGATACCTTAATTTTGTAATATCAAAATCCTCATGAATTCCGGTACCAAATGCAGTAATCATAGCTTTAATTTCAGCATTTGCAAAAATTTTATCAAGTCTGGCTTTTTCCACATTTAATATTTTTCCACGCAGCGGTAAAATTGCCTGAGTTGCCCGGCTTCTAGCTGTCTTTGCCGAACCGCCCGCCGAATCTCCCTCGACGATATATATTTCACAATTTTCCGGATTCTTGTCTGAACAGTCAGCAAGCTTTCCCGGTAAACTCATACCTTCCAGAGCCGTTTTTCTTCTCGTTAAATCTCTTGCTTTTCTGGCAGCTTCTCTAGCTCTTTGAGCAAGAATGGATTTTTCACAAATAATTTTAGCAACAGCAGGGTTTTGCTCCAAGAAATAAGTGAGATTTTCACTTAATACACTATCAACTGCACCTCTTGCCTCTGAGTTGCCTAGTTTTTGCTTTGTCTGACCTTCAAACTGAGGATTTTCAAGTTTAACACTAATAATAGTAGTCAAGCCTTCTCTTATATCTTCACCTGATAAATTGGTTTCACTGTCTTTTAAAAGCTTATTATTTCTTGCATAATCATTAAAGGTTTTTGTAATAGCATTACGAAAACCTGTAAGATGTGTTCCACCTTCAGGCGTATTGATATTATTTACAAAACTATATGCACTTTCTGTATAAGAATCGTTATGCTGCATTGCTACTTCTACATAAACATTATCCTTAGTTCCTTCAAAATACATAATACTTTGATAGAGAGGATTTTTACTGCGATTTAAATAAGATACAAACTCTTTAATACCGCCTTCATAATGAAATTCCTTTACTATAGGACTTTCGCCTCTAAAATCACTTAAACATATTTTTAAATTTTTAGTTAAAAAGGCCATTTCCCGCAAGCGCTGTTTTAAAACATCAAAATCATAAACAGTCTCTTCAAAAATAGTATCATCCGGTAAAAAAGTAACCTTTGTTCCGGTTTTTTCTTGTTCACATGTGCCGATTTCCTCTAATGTACTTTTGGCATGTCCCTTTTCATAACGCTGTTTATATACTTTACCATCCTGATAAATTTCTACTTCAAGCCAGTTTGACAGAGCATTTACTACGGAAGCACCAACGCCGTGAAGACCGCCTGATACTTTGTATCCGCCGCCGCCGAATTTACCGCCGGCATGCAAAATAGTAAACACAACCTCTACTGCCGGAATTCCCGCTTTGTGATTAATTCCAATCGGGATTCCTCTTCCGTTATCTGTTACTGTTATTGAATTATCTTGATTCATACTAACCGTAATTGTATCACAATAACCTGCTAACGCCTCATCAACCGCATTATCCACAATCTCATAAACCAAATGGTGAAGTCCTCTGGAAGAGGTAGATCCGATATACATACCGGGTCTTTTACGGACTGCTTCTAATCCTTCTAATATCTGAATCTGATCTGCTCCATATTCAGTACTCATGTTATATCCTCCTAAATCTAATATGAAAATATATTAATTTTCTGACTGTATCGTTCCTTCATTAACTTTAAAAATTTTATCAATTTCAACCCGGTTATTTATAAATTCATCTAACCCGGTACAAGTAATAATTGTTTGTATATTTCCAATATTATTCAAAAGATAATTCTGTCTGTTACTATCAAGTTCTGAAAGTACATCATCCAATAAAAGTACAGGCATATCGTTTGTAATTTTTTTGACAAGCTCAATCTCCGATAATTTTAAAGATAAAGCCACTGTCCTCTGCTGTCCCTGGGAACCATATTTTCTAATATCGAGTCCATTTACCGTAAAAGAAAAATCATCTCGATGCGGTCCGCAGGACGTCTGTTTAAAACGAATATCCCGATCACGGGATTTCTTTATCATTTGCTCTAAATCTTCTTTTTTTACATTGGGTTCGTACTTTATTTTTATTTCTTCTTTGCCGCCGGACAAACTTTTATGTATATTATAAATTATATCATTTAATTGATTTGTGAATAATTCTCTCCTTTCAATTATCTTTTGTCCATAAGAAATAAGCTGGCCATCCCAAATATAAATAGTATCCATAAAATCAGAATTATTATAAAAATCCTTTAACAGCTTATTTCGCTGATTGATGATTTTATTATATTGATTTAAGTTGTATAAATAAAATTTATCTAATTGACAAAGCTCCATATCCATAAATCTTCTGCGCTCAGCAGGCCCATTTTTAATAATACTCAGGTCCTCCGGCGAAAAAAAGACTATATTTAAAAGACCTAAAAGATCGGCAGCTTTTTTTATCTTTTGTCCATTGATTGCGATTCCTTTGGATTTACTTTTTCGAAGGTGCATGTCCACTTTATATTCCATGCCCTCTTTCTCAAGATAAGTACGGATATGAGCTTCTTCTTTGTCGAAATTGATAATTTCTCTGTCTTTGCTCCCTTTATGGGATTTCGTTGTGGCAGAAACATATATGGCTTCCAATACATTTGTTTTTCCCTGTGCATTTTCACCATATAAAATATTCGTACCTTTTTTAAATTCTAAAGAAAGAGTCTCATAGTTTCTGAAATTTTCAAGTTGAATGGATTTTATGATCAATTTTTATCTTCATCCTTTAATTGTTGTGTCTCAATGACGATAACTTCTCCGTTATATTCTACCTGATCACCCTGATAAAGCTTTTTTCCTCTCTGTATTTCTACAGAGCCATTTACTTTAACAAGGCCGTCCTGCACAACAAATTTGGCTTCAATACCAGAGCCTACCAGACCTGCCAGCTTCATAGCCTGCCCTAATTTAATAAATTCATCTTTTATATATACTTTTTCCATATTGATCTTTCTCGTTATACGATTATGCTGTTGTAAAGTTAACAGGTAATACTAAATAAATATAACTTTCTTCGGAATCCTTAATAAAACACGGAGCTTTTGGATTCACTAAATAAATATAAATTTCCTCATCATCAATTACTTTTAAAGCATCAATTAAAAATTTAGGATTAAAACCAATCATTAAATCTTTACCTTGTTTTTCAATTGTAATATTTTCATTCATGCTTCCGATTGAAGAATTTATTTTAAGTTCAACTTCTTCGTCAGTAATATTTATAATAATTGGTTTTTTATCGCCTTCTTTAACTAAAAGAGTCGCTCTGTCAATACAGCTTAAAAACTCTTTTTTGTTAATTTTAACTTTTGTTTCATAGTCGGAAGAGAGCATCTGATCAATTTTAAAGTATTCACCTTCGATTAATCTCGATACAACCAAAGTATTATCAAATTCAAATAATACATGCTTATCAGTAAAATAAATACTCACATCACGATCAGCTTCACCGGTTAAAATTTTACTGATTTCATTTAAAGTTTTGCCCGGTACGACTACCTTAATGTCATTATAATTATTTTTAAGCTCTATTTTTCGAATTGAAATACGATGTCCATCTAAAGATACTACTTTTAAAATGTCTTCTTTTATCTCAAAAAGCTCTCCGGTCATCAGCTTATTATTCTCACTGTCAGAAATAGAGAAAATCGTCTGTCTGATTAATTCCTTTAATGTAAACTGAGATAAAATAACTGCTTCATTTTTTTCAATTTCCGGTATGTACGAAAAATCCTCACCAGATCTGCCCATAATATTGAATTTGGCTTTTTCACAAGTAATTGTTGTCTGGTAATTATCATTTGTTTCAATTGTTATTTCATTATCAGGCAGCTTCCTTACAATTTCTAAAAATATTTTTGCTTCTAATGCGATAATACCTTGTTCTACTATTTGTCCTTCTATTTTAGTCTCAATACCTAATTCCATATCATTAGCAGTTAAAGTAATATCACCCTTAGTTGCATCAATTAAGATACACTCTAATATCTGCATGGTTGTTTTTGTCGGCACTGCTTTTGAAACAGTTTGTACACCATTTAATAAATTTGCTTTTTTACAAATTAATTTCATTGCTGTGTATAACTCCCTTCTGAATTTACGATGTCAAGTTGGTGCTCTAAATATATATATAATAATAATAACTTTAGTAACCTTAGTAATAATAGTTGTGGATTTGTTGATAACCTATTCTATTATACTATTTATCAGCAAAAATTGAAATGGAAAACTTGTTTAAATGATTCATTTATCATATGGATAACTGATGACTTATTCACATCTTAAAAATAAATGAAAAAGTTAAGTAATTTTAAATATAATATTATGAACAGTCTTTTTACATAATATTCACAATAACTTGTTCACAAATGAAAAAATTATTCAGTGAAATATCCACATAATAGATAATAAATGTTGATAACATTAAGCAGGATTTATCTTCTTCTTAATAATATCAATTTTATTTTTAAGATCATCATTCTTTTCTAATTCTTTTTTTATTTTATTAATACCGTGAATCACAGTTGTATGATCTTTTTTACCGAGTTCATTAGCAATTACCTGTAATGAGGATTCGGTCAGCTCTTTGCTTAAGTACATTATAATTTGTCTTGGTATGACAAATTCTGAGTTTCTTTTTTTCGATATAATATCCTCATAGGAAATATTAAAATGCTCAGAGACAATATTAATAATTAGTTTAGGTGTAATTTCTTTTGGCTTATCCGGAGAAATAATATCTTTTAGGGCATCCTCAGCCAATTCAAGATTTAACTGGGCACCGGTATTTAACTTATAAGAAGCAATTACCTTTTTTAAGGCTCCTTCTAATTCTCTGATATTTGATTTTACATTATCAGCTATGTATTTTAAAATATCTTCATCAATA
>CAYPIB010000145.1:2912-5088 GCA_964410675.1 uncultured Roseburia sp. | reverse complement strand
GGCTTCATAGATTTCTGTTTCTTTCAAAACTTCAAAATCCATTAACTATACTCTCATTATCTGGGCTATATAACCTTCATAACCATAAATACCTTTGGTATGGCAAGCTAATTTAACTCTCTCATAATCAGAGTAAGAGTACTTCTTCTTGCTTACATTAATAAGAGATTTAATAAAAGACTTACAGAAGTTATCTACTCCAGCTTCATGCCATTTAATAGAATCTTGATCTGACTTAGGAATTGCTCCTGTGTGGAAAACATCTACACAACCTTCTACAATTTTACCATCAACATATCTACGATACGGACTTTCTGCTGTATGGGTGCAAGTTGGACATTTATTCATTTCTGTATTCCTCCATTAAATATTTATTTCAGCATCATTAATCACTTGTTCAATGAGCTTCCTATAAGCAATAAGATATGATATAGCATCTCTGAAATTCACATCATCTGGCTGTTCTCCATACTTCTTCTCAAGTTCATTACAAACCCTTGTAATCTGTTCAACATGGTATTTTGCTACTTTAACTTTCATGCTTCAACCACCTCCTGATTACTTAACGCAGAAAGAGATTCATAGAATTCTATGAATCTCCTTCAGATACAGACTCTATAGACACCAGACCACCTCTTTTTGTTCCATTCATATACCACACGCAAGAAAGAGACATCGGTTAAGATGTCTCTTACAGTAATAAAAGCAATAAAAGCAACCATAGGAATTTAGGACTATTAAACTGGTAACAGGCAAATGCTGTAATTCCAAATATTAGAAACAGGAATATAACCTTATAAATAAATTCAAGAACCGAGTTCAACTTTCTCTTCATCGTCTTCATCTCCACAAATAGGTGATTGCTCACCCTAAATCCACTTCTTCGACTGGAGTAAGAATAATTTCTCCATTTCTTGCTGAAATACTAAATTCATCACCTAATTTAATATCAGTAAACTCTCTTACTTGTCTAGGAATCACAATACGACCAAGATCGTCTATACGACGAATACCACTTTGAATTGACTTCTTATTCATACAACACACCTTCCTTATAATAACTTAACGCAGAAATATTAGATATGTCTAAGTATCATCAATAACAGATCAATAGGAAAGAAGATCGCTTTTACTAAACATATAAACAAGATGTAGGCAGGTCCACGATTTGGTTTAAATCCTTGGCTTTCTATTGACCTAACCTTCTTATATGAATTTCTGTAACCTATACAAAAGTACAGAAACGCTATAATTCCATAAACAATGAGAAATACTTTCATAACAAACCTACTTTCTTCATATACATATTACTCTTCTGAAAATTGATCGAAGATGGCTCCAACCAACTCTATAGCATCGGCTTGAGCTTCATCACTCTGATAGATGTATTCAGATCCACAGCTATTAGCTAGTTCATGTTTCCTAGCGTATTTTTCGACAAGATCTACAGCTGAGACGTCCTTAAGTTCGCAGCAAGATAGTACCGACTCGATCTGATTAAACGACAATTCACTAAACTTCTCTGTTCTTGTATTAAGGATTTTAATATAAGGACTGTAAGTTCTTCCTCGATTTGAACCTACTCTACAGACTTGAATAGAGAATTCAAGTATATCACCTACCTGTAGATTCTCGAATCCTGGACTCTTAGACTTTCTATTTACCTTCATTACTCTGGCTACTGTACGTAAAGTTAACATAAATTATTCCCTACTTTCTTAGAATTTCTAGAATACTATTTATTTTGGAATCTGTAAGACCAGTTAATGGAATCTTCAGCTCTTGAATCATTAATGCGAACCATTATCTAGGTTAATACCATAAACACTAGATATCTCTTTTATAAGATTTAGACTAGGAACTCTCTTTCCATGCTCTGATAGGAAGGAGCAATACCTAGTCTTTCTGCCATAGATCTTAAAGAGAGGTTGAGTTCAATTCGTAATAACCTTAATCGTTTACCAAGCTTAGTTAGCACCTTTAAATGTCTTTCCACAGTCTTTACACTTATAACGCTGTACTCCTTTAACCTTACCAGCTTTATTAAGGTGCTCACTGCCACAGAATTTACAAGTAATAACAGTCTCTTCAGTAGCAGTCTCTTGTGCAACAATCTCTTCGGTAGCAGTCTCTTCAGTAGCAGTCTCTTCAGTAGCAGTCTCTAACTTAGATACAG
>CAYPIB010000145.1:0-2812 GCA_964410675.1 uncultured Roseburia sp. | reverse complement strand
GTAGCAGTCTCTTCAGTAGCAGTCTCTTCAGTAGCAGTCTCTAACTTAGATACAGCATCAAACCTAACTTCACGACCAGCCTTTCTCTTAGTAAATTTACCAGCCTTCACCTGAGCATCAAGATATCTCTTAGCAAGAATACGGTCTTGAACATCTTCAGGATTACCACCATTCTCAGCAACGAAATCACGAACACCGAAACCATCCATTAAAACCTTAACATTCTCAAAATTCAACATAATCATTTCTCCTTTAAATTTAGATTTTAGATTTTAGCTTTCCTTCTAATAACTTAACGCAGATTCTAATCTACATACTCACCGTTCTCACATGGACCAAACTTCACAATTGTACCAGCTTTAGTTCCATTCATTCGCTCAATGAACAACTTCATGAATTCTTCATTCTTGAATATACGAGAATAGACTTGTTCATCTCCATCATAGGAATAATCAACTTTATAGCCAGAGAATTCCATTTTCTTAGCTGCAGCTTTTCTGCAAGCTTCTGTTAAATCAACAATATCATTGCCAAGTTCATTAGTAGCTTCAACAACATTCTCAGAGAACCTAACTTCTCTACCCTTCTTGGTCTTATTAAGCTTACCAGCCTTAACCAATTTATCAAGAGCAGCCTTTGCAGCAATTCTTTGTTTTACATCTTCAGGATTTCCACCATTATTAGAAACATAATCTCTTACAGAAAACATAAACATTACCTCCAAATTTCTTGATTTAACCTTCCTTATAATAACTTAACGCAGGAATATATAGATATATAAAAGAGTGGAATTTATATTCCACTCTCTATTTCACAATTAATCAAGTTTGTCGAGCATCTGACTTAATTCATCAAGCGACTTTTCCTGAAGTTCAGAATCCTGCTTCTTAGCCATAATCTTCAGAATCTTCTGCTTCTGAATAGACCTTTCAGCAGCCATACGCTGTGCATCCTGTTTCTCAAGTTTTACAGAAGCAATGTGCTTGACTATATCGATTGAAACTGTAATGAGTTCCTTATCTGGATTAACCTTTTCATCAAGTAAACTCTCTTCTGATTCCTCTTTTAGACGTTTATTTAAATTCCTATAGACTTCATTAAGAGATTCCATCGACAAATCCCATAAATCCTCTACTGTTAACATGCCGTGGTAATTAAATCTTAACTTATTTCGTGTTGCATATTCAAACATAATTTCAATTCCTCCTTTTAAAAATTAACTTTAAGTACCCTTTCTGAATGACCCTTTATCTTCACAACTACACTATTACGCTTCGTTGCAGAGAATCCGATTCCAGACAATTGGTCTGTTACCTCCTTAACTGACATCTTACTACCTAACGCTTCAAATACTCGTTTGTGTTTCATAAGATCTTCTTTAAGGAACTCGTTATAGAAACCATTAGGAAGTTCAGGATTTACACAATCCTTAAGCATGAAGAAATAGTGTCTGTGTCCTATGCCATTCTGCTTATCCCAGTAATTAGGTGAATACATAACTACAGAAACAGGGATGAAGTTATTTGTGTTAACGTTCCATATCTTACGAGTTGAAGTTGCAGAAGGAATCATTTCTTTAAGTGTAAAGTTTTCACCATCGAAGTAAACTTCAGCAACTTGAATAGCCCTGCCATGTGGTATTTCTTTAGAATAATCAAATTCATAGATTTGACCTGCAAATTCGATTTCAGCACGGAAACCACCTTTACCACCTCTGTGATAGTAGTTATTTACTTCTAGTTTATAAGTACCCTTTGGCATCCAAGTCTTATCTGTCCAGACAATATTCTCAACTGCTGGTCCATCTTCAACAATTGGATGTTGAATATCTACATCGAGACACCCACTTGATTGATGACCAGTCTTATACCTATAGTAGATATGGTTTCCATCAGGCTCTATACAATGTGCATCAAGATCATTATCGTCTTTCTCGACATCATTCCACTGAATAGAAAATCTTAAAACACCATCTATGTTACCACCATGCATCTTAACATTCTCACGTATATCACTATCAGTGATATTACCACTATATGCCCAAGAGAATCCATTATTCCACTTAAACATTGATGGACTTCCAGAGTTTTCAGGAGCAATAAGACTTACCATATTCCTCGTATGCTTGTTTTCTAATAGAACCTCAAGTTCAGTTGCAGTCGGTAATACAGATGAGACGAAGTCTTCGATACTGATTTCATCGACTCTAGAAAACTTCTTAGGACTTACTGCAATATCTTTCTTCATCTCATCAAATACACCACCAATGCGTTTCGCACTATCACGATTACAGAAGAGAATATTATTAACAGTAATGTCGCCAAGAACTGCATATCTTCTTGCAAGTGAATCCATGTACCCTAACTCTTCTACAGTCTTCTTAGCTTGTTCAAGCATAGCTTCTGTGAAGATAGCTTTCGGACGTTTATAATTTGCAGGAGCTACGATTTTCTCATAACGCTTTACAGCACCATCTAAATCCATGCCTTCAGAAATATCTACTAACAGAACTCCGATTGAGTGGTTTCTAATCTTACCGATTGAACCACCGACTTTAACAGAATTTTCCCATGAATACAAATCCTTATCAGTCGAATTCATGAAAGCTTGCTTGTGTTTTAAGAATTCAGTTAAGACACCCTTCCACTCCTCACCTTTATAGAGTGTATTAGACTGGATCAATTCGAGGACTGTGGCTATACTATCTTCAGAGATTTCAGTTAACGAGCGATGGAAGACATTACGTATATCACGACGATCTCCCAATAAATCAGGTATTGACTTATTAGAACTGCTAATGTGCTTCTTTGGT
>CAYPIB010000144.1:0-5127 GCA_964410675.1 uncultured Roseburia sp. | reverse complement strand
TCTGCTTCAATTGATACGCCCTTTGCATGAGCTGCTGCTACTAATTCTTTTGTTTTCTCAATATTCTCTTCGATTGGATAATGAGAACCATCGAACATAATAGATGAAAATCCTGCATCCAAACATTTATAGCAGTGTTCATAACTGCCATGGTCTAAGTGTAGAGCTACAGGAACCGTAATATTTAATTCTTCAAGTAAACCATTTACCATACCTACAACTGTTTTGTATCCGCCCATGTACTTACCAGCACCTTCAGATACACCTAAAATTACTGGAGAGTTTAATTCCTGTGCTGTTGTTAAAACAGACTTTGTCCACTCCAAGTTGTTGATATTGAACTGACCTACTGCATAATGACCAGCTTTTGCTTTATCAAGCATTTCTTTTGCTGAAACTAACATTTTATCTTACCTCCGTTAAATATTTATCTTTTATCTTGTCCATTATAACCCATCTTATTTTAAAAGGGAATATACATTCCAAAAATATTACTTAAATTTAATGTTTTGGCGGGACAATAATCTGTAATCCTTGTTTTTCATTCTCGATTACGACCCGTTTATGCCTGCCTCCATATTCACCATCCAGTGTCCATGGAATTTTTTCTACGGATTCCAGTAATAGTTTATCCGTTTTAAAGCAAATCATATGATCAGGATTTATTTTGTGACTCACTAAGGAAGCTAATATCATATTTAAATCCATCATATTACGAGGTGTCTTTATTAATGTCACCTCAAAAAGACCATCGTCAAGCTTCACATTTTTTCCGGTAATTTTACTGAACCCTCCGACTGAAATAGAGTTTGTAATCATACCAAATAAGAAGTCACCCTCATCTTGAATCTCTTCGTACGAGTATTTGATATAATAGGAAGGGATATTATTGATTCGTTTGGCTCCCTCCAGCACATACGCTAAATGACCGAGTAAGTTTTTTGCCTGCTGATTTGTTATATAGGAAACCTCTGTAAATATACCAAAAGCAGCAATGTAGACAAAGATATCATCATTAAAGTGTCCAACATCACTTAAAAAGATACTACCCTCTACAATTCCTCTTGCTGCACGCAGCATATTAGAAGAAATACCAAGACTTTTTGCAAAATCATTTGTCGTTCCTGCCGGTACATAGCCTATGGGAATTCTATTTTCCTTGGTCATCATTCCGGTAACAACCTCATCTAATGTACCATCGCCGCCACTACAGGCAAGTACTTGAAATGCATCGGCCCGATTCATAGTAGCCGCAACCGCATCCCCTCTTTTTTGCGTCGGATATGCCGTTACTTCATATCCTGCCTTTGTGAATATATCAATCATATCCAGCAAATTACTTCTGATGCGTGCCTTTCCTGCATGAGGATTATAAATAAATAACATCTTTTTTTCCATATACCACCTCTTTTTCAAAAAAGGAACACATTATGTGCTCCTTTTTATTTCCGGATACTGGTTTTACTCATTTCCACTTAAATAAGCTTCAATACTATTCACCGCTGCATCTTCATCTTTTCCGTCCGCTATTACCGTAACCTCTTCACCCATGTCGAGCCCCAGGCTCATCATACCCATAATGCTCTTTGCATTTACTTTTTTGCCTTCTGCTTCAATGTAGACTGTGCTGTCATATTGGCTTGCTTTCTGAACCAACACTGCAACCGGTCTTGCCTCCAGACCGCTCGATAACTGAATTTTCATGGATTTCTGAATCATTTTTTTCTCCTCCTATTGCACTCGTAGCTTTTCTGCAATTTCTGTCAATTTTCTCAGTCTATGATTTACTCCCGACTTGCCAACCGGCGGATGTAACATACCACCAAGTTCGTTCAAGGATGCTTCCGGGTAATTCAATCTCATCTCCGCCGTCTCCCGCAGTGGTTCCGGCAAAGAAACCAGCCCCTGATATTCTCTAATGTATAATATATCTTCGATTTGTCTGGCGGCTGCATTGACTGTTTTGGTAATATTGGCAGCTTCACAATTAACTCTGCGGTTTACCGAATTACGCACTTCTTTTAAAATACGGTAGTTTTCAAATTCCATCAAGGCAACATGTGCCTCAATGATATTTAATAAATTTGCAATTCCTTCTCCTTCTTTTATGTATACGACGAAATACTTTTTACGAAGTATCATCTTCGCATCTAATGAAAAATCAGAAAGAATATTTATTATTTGCTCTGCTTGCTCTTCATTCAAACAAACAAATTCCAAATGGTAACTCTTTTTGGGGTCACTCATGGAGCCTGATGCTAAATAAACTCCTCTTAAAAAAGCTCTCTTGCAACAGCTGTTTTTTAAAAGAATCGAGCTCGTCTTGGAATCTCCAAGCAGTACGTTATGATTATTCTCTGATCGTTTTAAAGAATGGAGAATATCTGATACCGCTTTTGGGCTGCTTACCTCTAAATTATAGGTAAGACTCTTCCCTGGTACTCCCTGCCTTACCAACACACTCGAATATATATTAAATGCTTTCTTCAATAATGTAAAGCTTTTTCTTATAACTGATTTGTTTTCTGTCTGTATTTTGATAGAGATTCCATCATCTGTCTTAACAACTTTACCACAAAACTCTAAGATTGCAGCTATTTCAGCAATTTGACAATGCCTGGAATTACTATATGCGTCCACCAATTCTTCTTTTACCCTTGCTGAAAAAGACATAGTAATCCCTCCGTTAGTTACGCTCTATATCTCTGTGTGAAAGAGATATTCCATAACCTTCCATTCCACACAGCTCTTCATAAAGTGCATTTGCAAATGTAACACTTCTATGCTTACCGCCGGTGCACCCAATCGCGATTACAAGGCGGTGCTTTCCCTCTTTAACATAATTTGGAATTAAAAATTTTATCATATCGATTAATTTTATTAAAAAATCCTGTGCCTCTTCAAAACTTAGAACATAGTCTTTTACATCCTTATCATTTCCGGTTTTATCTTTTAATTTATCCAAATAAAATGGATTAGGAAGAAAGCGCACATCAAAAATCAAATCTGCATCAAGCGGAATCCCATTTTTAAAGCCAAAGGACATGACGTGGATCATAAGATTATTATACTCCTCATCCTTGACAAATATGCGATTTAATTCCTCTTTCAGCTCTCTCGTCAGCAATCTTGATGTATCAATAACATAGTCGGCTTTATTTTTAATATCCAGTAATATTTCCCGTTCCTTTTGAATACTTTTTGCAATACTTCCCCGCCCATTCACCGGATGAATTCTTCTTGTTTCTTTGTATCTTTTTAAAAGAACTTCATCATCCGCGTCCATAAAAAGCAGTTCAAACTTACTGCCGTTATTTTTGAGCTGAGCAATAATGCGGTTGATTTGATCAAACGACTGATCCGAACGTACATCTAATCCTAACGCCGCCTTTTTGATTTCACTGTCCTGATTAGAAATCAAATCTGCAAATGTAATGATGAGCGGCACCGGCAAATTATCAACGCAATAATATCCGGTATCCTCTAGCATTTTCATAGCAGTACTTTTTCCACCGCCGCTCATTCCGGTTACAATAACAAATCTCATGTTTCATCCTTCTCCTTATATCACTCACTCGTTAAAAATCACCAAGCCTGATAACCTCCGGCTCAAGAGTGATACCATATACCTCATTCACACGCTCCGTTACTTCTTCAATCAGTTCTAATATATCAGCTGCCGCGGCATTTTTTTCATTTATTATAAATCCACAATGTTTTTCAGATACTTTTGCACCGCCGATTGATTTACCGCGAAGACCGGCATCCATAATCAGTTTACCGGCAAAATTTCCTTCCGGTCTTTTAAAAGTACTGCCGGCACTGGGAAATTCCAATGGCTGCTTTTCTCTTCTTTTTTTTGCCAAATCCTGCATCTTTTCTAAAATTAATTCATGCTTTCCCGAATCTAACAAAAATGTAACCGATAATACAATAAAAGGTTTGTTTTTTATGACACTCGTTCGATAGCCAAATTCCATTGTATCATTGTCAAGAACTAATTCCTCACCTGCTTCTGAAAGAACCGTAACGCTTTCTACAATTTGCTTCATTTCGCCATTGTAAGCACCGGCATTCATGACAATTGCACCGCCTACAGTACCGGGAATACCGGCGGCAAATTCAAAGCCCGTAAGCTCCTGTCCCAGTGCAGCTTTCGCTATACCGGAAAGAAGGGCTCCAGCTTCGGCTGTCACCCTTTTTTCATTCGTTTTTATTTGCTTTAATCCGCTTAAATCAAGTATAACACCACGGTAACCTTTATCACCTACTAAAAGATTACTTCCATTTCCAAGTACAAAGTATGTTATTTCTATTTTTCTTAAATATTTTACTATAGTTTTTAATTGCTCCTTCGTACTGATTTTTAAGAAGTAATCCGCCTCACCGCCAACCTTAAATGTTGTATGATGACACATAGGCTCGTTTAGCAGAACATTTTCCTCTCCTAAAATCTCTACTAAATATTCATAAAAAATATCGGACATGTACAATTTTCCCCTGTCTTTTCTCTTCACAGAGAAAATTCTTTTATACTAACATATGTTTTGTTTTATTTTCTTATACGGACTATTCCAATGCCAATTTTGCTGCACCATAAATTCCGGCATCATTTCCAAGTGTAGCAAGTCGAAACGGAACATCCTTGCTGCCATGAAAGACATATTTTTGATAAGGCTCGATAATATATTCAAATAAAATCTCACCGGCCTTTGATACACCACCACCAATGACAAATACCTCCGGATCAACAACACCCGCTACACCAGCAAGTCCCTTTCCAAGATATTCGCCAAACTCCTTGGCAACATCAACGGCAACCGCATCACCGGCTTTTACCGCATCCCAAAAATCTTTTGCCGTTAAAGTATCCGGATTTAGATTACTCTCTTTTGAAGTGATTGAAAGCTTTCTTTTTGCCAACCGCACAATACCGGTAGCAGATGCATACTCTTCCAGACAACCGTAATTGCCGCAGCCGCATGCTTCCGTTTCATCATCCATAATGTGAATGTGGCCGATTTCACCGCCTCCGCCTTTTGCACCTGTCAGAAGCCTGCCATCTATAATGATACCGCTGCCCACACCGGTGCCGAGAGTCACAACAACAAGGTTTTGATACCCTTG
>CAYPIB010000143.1:1760-5169 GCA_964410675.1 uncultured Roseburia sp. | reverse complement strand
CATATCCCCCGTTCCTATTACAAGTCCATTTACTTTATTAGCTAAATCCATAAGCACCTGTGTGCGTTCTCTTGCCTGACTATTCTCATATGTGACATCATGATTGTCCGGATTCTGACCAATATCTTTAAAATGCATCATGACAGATTCCTTAATATCGATTTCTGCCAAAGTGGCTCCAAATGCTTGTGCCAGCTTGCAGGCATTATCATAGGTGCGGTCTGTAGTTCCAAAACATGGCATCGTTATCGCCTGAATTTCTGAACGATCCAATCCTAAAAGATCAAAAGCTCTGGCTGTTACAATTAATGCAAGTGTCGAATCCAGACCTCCCGAAATTCCAATTACTGCACTTTTACATCCAGTATGTTCAAATCTCTTAGCGAGTCCGCAGGATTGAATAGAAAGCACATGTTCACATCTTTTCTCCTTGGTGCTTGGATCAGTCGGAACAAAGGGTGTCTGCGCAAAATTTCTCATCAAATTTGTTTCTTCTCTATTAAGTGTAAATGAAACACTTAAATACTTTTTGCTTAACTCAAATTCATTACCCTCAATGCCATAAGTATTTCTTTTTCTTCTTTCCATTGTCATACGTCCGATATCAATATCTGCATAAAGAATATTTTCTTTGAATGGATTAGATGAGGCAAGCAGGATTCCATTTTCTGCAATCAAGTTATGTCCGCCAAAAACCACATCCTGTGTAGACTCCCCTTCTCCGGCACTTGAAAATATATATGCTGAAATAGTCCGGGCGCTTGTTGACTTAACAAGCATTTCACGGTATTCATCTTTTCCAGCTGCTTCATTAGATGCTGATAAATTAACTATTACATTTGCACCTGCTAAAGAATGTGCGGTAGACGGTGGATTCGGCACCCAAAAGTCTTCACAAATTTCGGCAGCAACACTCAGGCCGTCTAAGGCATCCGTTTCAAATAATATTTGTGTTCCAAACGGAACCTCTTTTTCATCAAATGTAATCCATACCGTTTCTTGATTTCCATTAGCAAAATGACGCGCCTCATAAAACTCACCATAATTAGGTAAATTGAGTTTTGGAATAAATGCAAGTAATTCGCCGCCACTTATAACTGCCGCTACATTATAGAGCTTATTTTTCACGGCAAAAGGCATACCCACAAAAATAAGTGCATCATACCCATCGCTAAATTCTATAATTTCAATTAATTTTTCTTTTGCACTATTCAGCAGCGTATCTTGCAAAAATAAGTCTCCGCACGTATAGCCGGTAAGACAAAGTTCCGGAAAGACAATAATCTTTGCCCCGTTGTCTGCTGCCTCTTCTATTTGCCTGCATATTTGCTTTGCATTATATGAAGTGTCCGCTACTTTTATTTTTGGTGACGCTGCTGCTGCTTTTATAAACCCGTGCTGCATAATATTCCTCCTCAATTGCTATTTTGACGCTTTCTCCAGCATGTCCTTTAATTCCTCCACTGAATAAACATAATTTTTATTACAGAAATGACAGTTAACCTCTATCTCTTTGCCGGCATCTATCATTTCATTGATATCCTTTTTACCGATGCTGATAATTGCCTTTTCTATTTTATCCTTATTGCAATTACAGTAAAATGCTGTCGGAATTGTATCAAGTATTTCGACCTCCATCCCATCAAGAACACGCTCCAGTATATCTCTTGGCGTATTACCTTCATCCAGCATAGTTGTAACCGGCGGTATTTTTGATACGTTTTGTTCAAGCTTTTCTATTATTTTTTCTTCTGCAAATGGCATCAGCTGAATAATAAAGCCTCCGGCTTGCTTTACATGATTGTCTTTTTCCATTAAAACTCCCAAGCCTACACCGGAAGGAACCTGCTCTGAAGCGGCAAAATAATAAGTTAAATCCTCTGCAATTTCACCGGTCTGTAATAAAGTTTCTCCAACATATGGTTCTTTTAGTCCTAAATCTTTAATGACTCTTAATATTCCATTTCCAACTGCTCCCCCAACATCCAGCTTTCCCGCATTGCTCGGCGGCAGCATGACAGCCGGATTCAAAACATATCCTTTCACTTTTGCATCTGCATCCGCTGTTACAGTAATGCCTTTGATAGGCCCATCCCCTTTTACTTGAAGAGTCAGAATATCTTTTTCCCCTTTCAGCATACTTCCCATCATAGCACCTGCGCTTAAAAGACGTCCAAGTGCCGCTGTCGCAACAGGACTTGTATTATGATTTTTCCTTGCAATTTCTACCATTTGCTTTGTTGTACATGCAAATGCCCTAATCTGTGCATCTGCTGCTATAGCTCTTACTATATAATCTTTCATTTATTCATCCTTACTTATTGTTTATTTTTTCCTTTTGGGCAATGACATATATTCTTTCACTGTCCCAAGCTGCACTTTTTTGTGTATCTACGTCATAGGCTCCTAAAAACTTTAAATCTGCCTTTTTCAAAGCTGCCTTCATCTCCTCTAATGTATATCCCCTTTGATAGTGTGTTTCAATAAACTTACGATACATATCTTCTTTTTCTTGAATAAATATCGTTACATCATATTCATTAATATGCTCGTCTTCATAGTAATAATTTTCCCATATAAAGCTGCATTCTTCACGATTTTCTGCAATTACCTGGTCGCCAATAATCTCACGATATTTATAAACCGTATTAAAATCAAATATAAATATTCCATCCTCATCAAGATAATTATTAACAAGGCTAAAGGTCTGTACTAATTCCTCCGGCTTTAGTAAGTAATTTAAGGAATCGCATACACTTATAATAGCTGCAACAGTGCCATACAATTCAAATTCACGCATGTCCTGCTGTAAATATAAAATATCACCGCAGTCAGCTGCTTGTATTTCCTTTTCATTCTTCCACTTTTCTACTGCAATTTGAAGCATTTCGACTGAATAATCAATTCCAATCATATCATACCCTGCTTTTTGCAGCATCTGCGTCAGTGTTCCTGTTCCACAGCCTAAGTCCAGCACAATTCCCTTCGCAATCTTATAATTTCGCAGTATTTTAATTAAATAATCACACCACTGCTTATAGGGTGTCTGATCCATAAAAATATCGTATACACTTGCAAAATTTGAATATGTTTCCACTTTTTTATCCTTTCAAGTATTCACGCAAAAACTGATACAGACTTTCCATCTGCTCATCGGTTCCTATCGTAATCCGTAAATAATTTGAAACCCGTTTGGCATTAAAATGTCTGACATAAATCTCTTTGCTGCGCAACGCTTCAAATATTTCTTTTGCACTTTTACTTTCATGAGTGGCAAAAATAAAATTGGCATAGGAATCCGGAAAAGAAAAACCTAGCTCAGCCAGCTTCTTTTTAGCATTTTCCCTCGTTTGTATAATTTTATTTACTGTATTTTTGCTTAAAAATCATCTTTTTTGATTTAACTATT
>CAYPIB010000143.1:0-1750 GCA_964410675.1 uncultured Roseburia sp. | reverse complement strand
ATACTATATTTTTAAAATAAGTATTATCCTTTACACTTTCTACACCAAGTGCAATTGCCGTCTGGTTCATTGTATATGAATTAATTGAGTATTTTACATCATTTAAATAGTGGATTAATTTAGCATTACCCATTGCAAATCCGATTCGCATTCCTGCCATTGCTCTTGACTTTGAAAATGTCTGCACAACAAGTAAATTGTCATATTTTTGAATTAGCTTAAGTGCACTTTCTCCGCCAAAATCAACATATGCTTCATCAATAATAACAATGACATCAGGGTTTGCTTTTACGATATCTTCGATAAAATCAATCCCCTCTAAAGCCCCGGTTGGTGCGTTAGGATTTGGAAATATAATTCCTCCATTTTCCTTTAGGTAATCTTCCTTTACAAGCCTAAAATTATCATTCAGCTCCTGGATACTGTATGGGATTCGATATAGCTCTGCCCATACATCATAAAAAGAATACGTAATATCCGGAAATAAGATTGGTTTTTTACTATTAAAAAACGTCAGGAAAGCAGTCGCTAAAACATCATCTGAACCAACACCGACAAACACCTGATTTGCAGAAAGTCCATAGTAATCAGCTAAAGCCTCAACAAGTTTTGTTACTGCCGGATCCGGATATAATCTGCATTCGTCTGCATTAAAATCCTTTAATACCCTTTCTACACCGGGCGCCGGAGGATATGGCGATTCATTTGTATTTAGTTTTATCATATTAGGTTGATTTGGCTGCTCACCCGGCGTATATGGAACAACTCTTCTAATGTTATCTTCCCATTTTATTTTCTCTTGATTATACATATTTCTTCGTCCTCCCACATTGACTTTGTGTCATACCTTTCAGCCAGCCATATTCCAAACGGATTTTTTGCAAAAAACTTTTCTCTATTATCGATTGTATTTTTGGCAATTGCCACAACATCCGGAAGCTTGTCTGGGTGTTTTTTAAAGTAAAGCACCCATTGCTCATTAAAGGCTGGTGTACTGATTGTCGTGGGAGTCACAAATGTCCCATTTGAGTACATATTGGCAATTTGCTCGGTGCCTAGAAATAAAAGGCGGCTGCTGCTATCCGTATTTTTATTAATAGCATCTGCATAAGCATTGAACCGTTTGGCATCCTTTTCATATACATAAATACCCGCAGCAGGTCCTTCTTCAATACAGGTGCGTTTTTCTAAAATATTAGCAGGGGGATACTCACTTACTCTAATATAATAGCCTTTACAGAATATAAGGCTTAATATAAACAGACTGCATACTGTAAATACTACATGTCCATACGAGGTACTATAATCCGGTTCAGCTAAAAAAAGTAAAAGAAGTAATGCTGCCATTCCATGCACAAGGTAAGAGCTGCTCGAAACAGGACCTACGTTTGTTGCAAATAATATCCCAAGAAAAGATATGAGCGCCGGAATTAATAAATATTGAACTATCCTTCCGGACTTTTTTCTTTCCTTATATGCAAGACAAAAAGCAAGAATAAACATAATCAGATATCTCACTTGAAGTCTGAACGGTCCCCAATCTATTCCAAATAAATTGGCAAAAATAACAATGCCGGAGCTTAAGATTATAAAAATGAAAGTAAAACAAAGCAGAAAATTATTGTTACAAAAAGATACCGCTTTAAAATTGTTCCACTTTTTAGATACTTTTCCACAATAGCGAAGACTGATTGTTACCACAAATGCCGGTACGATTAAAACAGCGGCTTGTACTGCTGCCTCTACCCAT
>CAYPIB010000142.1:1453-5236 GCA_964410675.1 uncultured Roseburia sp. | reverse complement strand
GTTTGTTCAAACAGTTTAATCTGTTCGCCGATATATTTAAAGCCTGTCAGCACTTCTTTTATTTCCACGCCATATTCTGCTGCCAGAACATCTGCCATATTGGTTGTCACAATTGTTTTCACAAGCGCCGGATTTTTAGGCATTGTATTTGTATTAACCTTTTCTCTCAGCAGATATTCTGCAATGAGCATGCCAGACATATTGCCTGAAAAAGGTACATATTCACCACTTTTACTATCCAGTGCATAGACTCCGAGGCGGTCTGCATCCGGGTCGGTAGCTAAAATAATATCTGCCGCAACTTCCTTTGCCAGTTTTATTGCCAGTTCAAAAGCCGCTGGGTCCTCCGGATTGGGATAGGCAAGTGTCGTAAAAGCCGGATCCGGTTCTTCCTGTTCTTTTACGACATATACGTTTTTAAATCCAAGTTCCGAAAGCACACGTCTTACCGGCAAGTTCCCGCTGCCATGCAGAGGAGTATAAACGATTTTAATATCCTCTGCCATCTCCTGAATCACTTCCGGATAAATAATCTGCTTTTTTAACTCTGCCATATAGGCATCATCAATTTCACTGCCGATGATTGTAAGCAGTCCTTTATTCATGGCCTCTGACTCACTTATTGTCTTCACTGTATAGTAATCTGTGACTGCCTGCACCTCACTGATAATTTCCTTATCTTTTGGCGCCGTAATCTGTGCACCATCCTCCCAATATACTTTATATCCATTATATTCAGGCGGATTATGGCTTGCAGTTACAACAATTCCTGCCATACATCCCAATTTACGAAGCGCAAATGAAAGTTCAGGAGTCGGCCTAAGACTCTCAAATAAATAGGCCTTAATGCCATTTGCACAGAGGCATAATGCCGCTTCCTTGGCAAACTCAGGAGAAAACTTCCTCGAATCATAGGCAATTGCCGCACCCTTTTCCTGTCCGCCTTGCTTTATGATATAGTTTGCGAGTCCTTGGGTTGCTTTTCTTACTGTATAAAAATTGATACGATTGGTTCCGGCACCAATCATACCGCGCAGACCTCCCGTTCCAAACTCTAAGTCTTTATAAAAACGATCTTCTATCTCTGCTTCATCGTTGCGGATTGCAAGCAGCTCCTGCTTTGTTTCTTCATCAAAATAATTATCCTTAAGCCAAAATTTAAATGTATCCTGATAGCTCATTTTCGTCTCATAGCTCCTTTACTTACTTAAATTGATTTTTCTTCCAGTTAACGGTAAAATCGGAATGATCCAACGAGAAATTTTTATTGTAGTAAGGATCTCCTTTTACAATTATCACTTTCCATCGCTCTTTAAACTTCATTGCCTCTTCATCATATCTAATTGCATTGGCATCTCTTTTATTGTCAGCCCCTCTTGATTTTGATTCATAATGATATAGCTCTGCAAACGGTGTAAAAATGTTTAAATATCCTTTTTCTCTTAATCTCAAACAAAAATCCACATCATTGAGCGCCACTGCAAAGCTTTCATCAAGGCCCCCAATCTCATCATAGAGACTTTTTCTAACAAGCATACATGCTCCTGTCACTGCCGAAATATCTTGTGCATAACAGAGCTTACCCATATAACCGACATTGCTTTCCGGTACTTTATAATGTACATGTCCTGCGGTACGATGTGCTCCAAGTCCAATGACAATACCGGCATGCTGGATTGTTTTATCGGAATAATAAAGCTTGGCTCCAACGGCTCCGGTATCTTCTCTTTGCCCATACATAAGCAGCTCTTCCATCCATCCTGCAGTTATCACTTCGGTATCATTGTTTAATAATAGCACATATTTTCCATTTGCAAAAGAAACGCCATAGTTATTTATCTTAGAGTAATTAAACACACCTTCATACGTCACAATCCGCACGTTTGGATGTTTCCCGATTTCTTCATAATATTTTTTAATCTGAGATGTCTCACTATTGTTTTCCACAATAATAATCTCATAGTTTTGGTAAGTTGATTTATTAATAATAGATTCTACACAGCGGCTTAAGTCCTCAACATGATCTTTATTCGCAATAATAATAGATACAAGAGGTCTTTCCACTAATGAATATTTAATTCTAAATATTGTTTCAAAAGCCCTTGTGCTTTCGATCTCAAAGTCAGAAAATCCTTTGCTTTCTAAGTGCGCACGAATGGCTCCCTTGGCCGCATTGATTGCATATGTTTTTGCACCGATACCGGATGCCACACTGCCCTTGTGCGAGCGCCAATAATAAAGCATTTTCGGTATATGCACAATATTCTGTGCCTTTTCTGTCAATCTTAAAATCATATCGTGATCCTGACTGCCATCAAACTGACTGCGGAACAACTCCGTTCCTTCTAATAAGTCTCTTTTAAAAACACTAAAGTGGCAGATGTAATTATTAGCAAGTAAATTATCTGGGGCAAAGTCCGGTTTAAAATGCATCGTCAGCATATTATCAATACTGTTTCCTCTAAAAGTAACTTCATCACAGTAAATATAATCCGCATTCTTATCACAGATCGCCTTCATATATTCATAAAAAACACTTGGGTGCAGCAAATCGTCATGGTCAAATAAGGCAATATAATCACCGGTTGCCATCAAATAACAAGCATTTGTATTACCGGATATCCCTTCATTTTTCTCAAGCTTTTTATATACAATGCGAGAGTCTTTCTCTAAATAAGATTGACAGATTTCTCCGACAAAGTCATGTTTGTCATCAGAACCATCCGCAAGGCAGAGTTCCCAATTTTGATATGTCTGCGCCACAACCGAGTCAAGCATTTCTCTCAAAAACCGCTCCGGTGTATTGTAAAGCGGCACTAAGACACTAAATTTTACGTCTTTTGAAAACTTAGTCTCCATCTGCTCTTTCCTCTCACCTGCGGTTGGAAAGCTTTTTAATCCATGAAGCTTTACAGCTTTTTTTTGCCGATACTTATTTACAAATTTAAGTGCTATTCCCTTTGGATTTCCGTGGCAGAGTATTCTGTTTTTCTGACGCAGAAAAAAATTAATGACTACCCGAAACGGTTTACTCAACCGCCAAAAAATAGAACCTTTAATCTTGTCTAGCTTAACCGTAAGGTCTTCGCATTCCCTTTTGGAATCTGCTAAGTCATAGCTAAGCTTCTCACTCTTTAGCTTTTCTCTTTCATATAGCTCTTTATAGTATTGTTCTAAATCTTTTTTTTCTGTTTCCTGCATTTCTTTTCTTCCAATCTATTTTTTCTTTCTAAATTCCCGCAGCGGCTTAGTTATTTTCCAGCTGGTTGAACTTTCATAGTTTTGAATTTGCTCTTCTCTGTTTTGAATGACCGCTTCTTTGTCTTTTATGCTTTCTATCGTTTCATAAATAAAGGTATTCGGAAGTTCCACTATTTCCAGGCTGACATGCAGTCTAAAGACACCTTCCTCTAATTCCTTGATTATTATTTCCGGTGATTCCTTATATAAGTATAAAATAGGATTCACACCCGTTCCGTTTGTTTCATATATAATAGGTTTGCTTCCATCTGAATTTTCAGCCAAAAGACCAATTCGAATCATAGAATTTTTAATTCCAAAATGAATTCGAATATCTGACACTCCTGTCATTGGAATGGCTAACACAAAAGAATATACACCGTTTGCTTGCAGCTTCGGTTGAACCTTAACGGACTCTCTTTGATTATTATTTCCCAAAAGGCAATAATCCGCCTCAACCTTATAGCTTGTAAGCCGTTTTAACTGCCTTTGTAACACTTCCATCGGCACTGCCGGTTTTCCTGTTTCAATATAATGCCATTT
>CAYPIB010000142.1:0-1443 GCA_964410675.1 uncultured Roseburia sp. | reverse complement strand
AAAAGCTTACTGCCGCCCTGCACGTATTTTTGAAACTGTGCTTCCATCCGTTCAAATTGCTGCTTCATTACAGCAGTAATGCCGACTGCTTCATAAAAATCATAGTCATTATTAAAACATGCGAGCTTTCGCCTGTTTTTTTGTTCCAGGTAGCAAAACAAGATTCGAAATTGCAAATATTCAATTGGAACCGGAAAATCAAAAGTCCATTCATAATCAATGAAGATAACTTCCTCACTAAGCAAAACATTTTGACAAACCATATCAATATCAGTAATTGACAGAGATGTCATTCTTTCAATAATTTCTTGTTCAAATGTAATTTCACCAAAGACTTTACGGAAAGCATCGGTTACTATAAACGTTTCTTGCCCTTTAAACTGCTTTACAAGCTCACAAAATTCCAAGAGTTCCGCTCTACATTGTTCAAATTTCCCCTGTAATAAAAGCTCGTCTAAATAACTTTCGAGACTCTCTCCTTTTATATACATAAATTTTGCTGAAAAAATCCCATTTTGATTTTGTAAATCCAAAATGCGGTTTACATTTAGACTCTTACCTTTATATAATACTGTTTTAAGCTGTTCCCGTAATTCTTTTTCCCATCTTAGCAGATTTTCTATGTGAGGATTTGACTCATTATCATATGCTATTTTTTGTACAATCCTCTCTTGATTGTCCATTTCTAATATTTCGGTACGGATTTTTAATCCACTTTTCCGCTCTGCCGAGTAGCGGCAGTATAACATATCTGTATGTTTGTTCGCAATTTCTACCAAATATCCATTGGCAAATACCGGATATGCCCCTGCCTTTACAACTTCGTCAACCGCTTTCATTTCATCAAAAAATTCAAACCTTGAGTTTTTAAAATTATAGTGATTCTCATCACATTCCCCGGTCTTTGGAAGATAAGTATCGGTATAAATACTAAATGGAAAATGAATATCCGGATAT
This sequence comes from uncultured Roseburia sp., assembly GCA_964410675.1. Classification (GTDB taxonomy): domain Bacteria; phylum Bacillota; class Clostridia; order Lachnospirales; family Lachnospiraceae; genus RGIG3040. Next base: position 486 of record CAYPIB010000142.1, on the reverse strand, counting down.
GGATAATAGAATTTGACAGTGGCGTCACTTTTTATAAGTTCAATTGCCTCAAGGCATAGCTTCATTATGAGGTCTCTGCCTAGTCCGGCACTATTTTGAAATCCATTTGGTGAAAAAGCTTTCAGTATACTGCCATCAGCTTCTGCTTCGCCCGCAAGCTTATGAAGTGAAAATGGATTTTCCAGCGCCAAATAGAGTCTTCCCTCCCGTTTTAAAGCCTGAAGCAATGCACTAAGCCGGTAGATACCCTCTTCCTCCTCAGAGAAAAAACGCCCATACATAATAATGACATCATAGTCTTTTGTCTGCACCATCATGTCACGTTCGGATACATATGCCTCGAAGGACTCTGTATAATACACAGAATCCGTTTTATTTGCTATGACAGCCTGTATATTGGCAGTCACTTCACCAATAAAAAGCAATGATTCTGTCTCTCTTACAGGCAGGAACTGTATTAAATTGCCGCTTCTGTTTGCTTTACTA
>CAYPIB010000141.1:0-5269 GCA_964410675.1 uncultured Roseburia sp. | reverse complement strand
TTTTTTTATATTAATTTATAAACTTCAAACCTCCTGCATACTCTATATAGTTAATGAAATTAGGTGACACTTTACATAAAAGTAGAGTGCAATTAACAGAATAATTAGATGATAGGGGTTATCAGAATGGGAAAAGTAGAAAGCCACAAAAGGTTTGGTTTTGATTTTATTGGTAAAGTATCTGTTGACTTAGTAAATGAGCGTTTTGCTTTTATTACAAAGCATATCGAAGTTTATGATTGCAACGGAGAACTAGTAGGAACGGTAACACAAGAAGTTACTGAAGATTACTCAAGGAAGCCAAATGAAGTTTATGATGTTTTATCTACTACATTAGATGGTGGAGTAGGGAAACAATTGGCTTTTGAATTATTAGGTAATGAAGTGTACACATTGCACGAATACGTACACATTTAGAAATACTATATAACTTAGCATATATGAAGGGAAATCTGTTTAGCCAGCAGGTTTCTTTTTTTGTTGTATAAATATGTAATAAGTTGCTTATATTGTATAGTAAAAAGAAAACAGGCGAGGGTGGAGATAGCATGGAAGAAGTAAGGAGCAATGCAGTAATTAGGAAATATAATATGTATTATTTATCGCTTTATATACTGGGGTTTATTATGGTTAACACTATGCTTCAAACAAACAATGTTGTATTAATGATAGGCTTACTATTAGCCTCACTTAGTTTGTATATCAAGTGGCTGGAAAATAATAGAAATGCACAAAATATGGTTTACAAACAGATAAAGGAGCTTGCAATTAAAAGTGAAGAAGAATACAGAGAGAGAAGGTACCATCTCCTATATAGCGTAAAAACAATGACTGAGGATTTTGAAGGAACTATTGAAGACTTAACCTACGTCTTAGCAGACCTAATGGATTCAGGAGTTATCAATGTTCACTATAGTGCGGATGATAAGACTGGAAAAACAGAAGCAGTATATGCACTAGAAAAGAGTCCCGCTAAGGCACAGTTTCGGAAGGTGTCCAATAGGAAGATTGTCAGTGTTGAAGACTTGAAGGTGGCATTTAACGAAGATTATGCAAAGTATGTTTATGACCAACGAGCAAAAGAAAGAGCCTAACAGTTGTACTTCGACTCACACATGTGTGTGGGTCTTTTTTTGTTTATCAGCAAACACCACAACTACAACACCCCCTGCACTTCATCTTTACCGGCATCCCTTCAAAAATAACCGTGGTTTGATTAATACAGAATAGATACCCTCTCAAACAAAACCACCTTAGCCACCATTAACAATCAATCGAATACATATCAACCGGGACTCCTATTGTTACTTGTCGTTCGGTGTTCTCAGAATGGACCTCTACAAAGCCCGTGGTGTAGCTAATTGCAAGGGTTTTTGGTTGAGGTTCTGAAAAGAACAACATAGACACAATAAAACCATATCACAACAAAAAACAAAGATTATAAAAGCTTGTTCCTCTGCATATTTTAGTGAAGATACAAAAAAAGGCAAACAAAAGAAAGGAAGGAATAATTATGAAGGAATTAACAATCGAGGATAAAAGAAAACTCCAAGGATTCATGGCAGCGGGTTATAAAATCGAATTTTACGAGGAAAAGATGACAACTATTGAAGGAGAATTTGACCCTCTCGTCTGGCATCATTATGATTCACACGTTGTAACTGAACCAAATGAAAAGTTTTACTATATAACGAATCGTTTTGATGACGAAGGGGAGTTAGTTATTAATGAAACGTTTAAGTCAGTTAAGGAAGTCATAAGTTATATTCTAGAAAATATTCATGTTTTTGAAGGAGTGGAATTAAAATGAAAGAGTTTACAGTAAAGGATTTACAGAAGGTTGTTGAAGAAGAAGTTAAAAATGGTAATGGCGATAAAGTGATTCATCTATCCAGTGATAATGAAGGAAATGGGTTTCATCAAATGTTTTTTGCATTTACACCAGTTACTGAATTGTATGAGCAACACTATGGCCTTAATAGTGGAACTGACATTATCTTAGGTTAGTTCTAGTGAATAAAAGGGTCCCAAGGGGGGGCTCTTTTTTTTGTTAGATTCTTCTTATAAAAAGTTACTCAAATACATATATTGTATGGGTGACAAAAAAGGGAAAGAAAAAAGGGTAGAAGAAGAAAATACATTACAAGGAAAGGTGATTTATTAATGCAAGCACTAACAACAGATAGAGAACTAGCATCATACATTAGGTATGTATACAAGCCTGGAGATAGAGTTCGTCTAATACGTATGAAGGGCGAACCACAAATGAAAATGGGTTTAAAAGGAACTGTAACTAGAGTAGATGATATAGGCCAAATCCATGTAGATTGGGATTCTGGTTCGACTTTAGCATTAACGTTGGTAGAGGACGAGTTCGTTAAAATTGATAATTTTAGCTAGTAATTTCAATCAAAGACTCCATTAAGGGGTCTTTTTTTTACGCAAACAAAAACCCTAAACATAATGTCTAGGGAGTTTGTTATGCTTGAGGCTAGTTCAAAGCAACATATATATTAAACGAATAAGAGATATCGTTTAGTTCATTTTCTAAGCTACTGTCAGAATCGTTATGGATTAAAAACTCTTGAATATCCTCATCCGATTCACCCACTTCTGCCGGATACACCGCCCACGCAAAAGCTGTAATACTTAATAGTAGTTTAAAAGCACTTTTAACCATTTGTTAACCTCTTTCTCTATTGCCTCAAAGCCTACTCAGCGTAATTATCTACGTGAGTTTGTACACAATCTAAACACATTGGTGCTTCGTCTGTATACGCTTCAAAGAAGATGCTGTGAACCATATGCAAACCTTCTTTATCTTGTGCACATTCGGAACAGATGAATGCATCACCCGTATCTCGATAGGTGAGTGAGTATGAACTATCACCAATCTCCTTAAAAATTCTTTCCTGAACTTCTGTCATTTAAAGAACCCTCCTTTTGTTTTTCCCTTTATTTTGTTATGGCTCAATGTATGCTATTCATTCATGAATCATCAACGAAATTGAAAATAATAGTAAAAAGAATGATAAAAACACCCTTCTTGAGGGTGTATGTCATTTTAGTTATTTAGTAGTCCTATTTCTCTGTTGTTTCAGTGCTTATACCATAGTCCACATGGATATTCACTACTTCTTTCTCTGCCTCTAAAGTTGTTACTGGTTCGTCAATGCTGGCAGAACATGCGATTAGTAAAGGTGTAGTTATAATGAGGAATAGTATTATTTTGATTGCTTGAATCAAGTGTTTCAACTCCTTCGATTCTAATTTTATTAATCTATGTTGTCTGGTCATTACGTATAATAACGACACTGAGAACGACCAATTAATGCCCATAAGAAGGAATCTACCAAATTGATGGCTATAAGGAGTCATGAAAAAACATACCCTAAAAAAACAATAAAAGGTTATTAAAGAAAGGATGAATATAGTGATTTTTTACCATATTAGTAAGAATTTAAACAACGACGGAACATTTATTCCGAGAGTACCTGAATTCAGAGGAGAATATGAAGATAGTAGAACACCGAGGGTAAGTGTAGCACCAACTATCGAGGATTGTTTGACATCCATTCCAATGGGTGGTTCTAATTTAGATGAACTAATTATGGAAGAAGGAAACGAATTTAAAGTTTATCGAATTGATACAGAAAAACTAGGAATATCAAAGAGTGATATTGTTCCAGCAAGAACTTTATATAAAAAGGACCTCGTTCGTGATGCTGTCTTTACAGATGAGCACTGGATAACCGTACCATTTGAAGTACCAAAAGAAGATACTTGTATTATTAAAGTTGAGGATTTCGATTTTGAGTCTGTAGATTTTGTATCGTATGAGATAATGAAGCTCGGTGATGAGGAGTATGGTGGAGACTTCTATGAGGCTTTTAGAGAAGTAGAGGGTCATGAATTTTACCCTTGCTCAATTAAGATAGTAGACTTAAGCTATAGAGTAAAAGAAAGTAAAAAAGAAATGTAATTGAAGTTTAAGATACAAAAAAGAGACTCTACTTGAAGTAGGGTCTTTTAGTTTTGGTCAATGTGTTCCCCTTGTGTTGTATTTTTGTTGTAAAAAGACTGTTTGTTGTAAGGATTCAGTATTTACATATCTTATCTAGAATACAAAACAATTGTACAAGGAGGAAACAAATGATTGATTATTTAAAAGAGAAATATAAAGCATATAGAAAACGCGGATTTACATTGATTGAATTGGTTGTAGTGATGGCAATAATTGCAGTTTTAGTTTTGTTAGCTGCTCCAAAGTTTATGGGACAGACTGAGAAGGCTCAAGTCAGGAACATCCAGAATGACGTGAGAGTGGCCGAGATGAAGGTCAGTGAAGCATTGATTGATGGAACGGATGTGTGGGATGATTGCACTGACGATGGCGTGACATCCGACACCCTGAAAACATTAATTGGCGAAGATGGAACTGGAACGACCCTTTACGGTAGAGGCGGTCCCATTTATGACGAGATTGACGTTGAGGATGGAAACTACCGTGTTCTAGCAAGAACTTTTATCAAGCAAGAGATTCGCAGTCGTTTAGAGGGCACATTCTATGCGAATAGTAGTGGAGAAGTATATTATAACCATGGAAAAGGGCTAGGATATTCCGATGAGAAAATACAAGACTTAATTGATAATGGTTACATCCCAATTGCTGCAGCAGAAGAGCTTGATAGTATAAGAAAAAATGAAGAACGAACATATGGTAAAGGAACTGAGTGGGAAAAAGAGTATACTGGCGGACTTGATAAGAAATATGTGCAAGTTGATGATATTGACCTATCAGGATATGATGGTTGGAACCCTATTGGATGGTATATTTTCAATGATTTAGACGAAAGCTTCACAGGAACATATGATGGAGGGAACTTTGTCATCACAAAGTTAGTGGTTAATGGTGAGGATTATCAGGGACTATTTGGGTTTATTTGGGGAGCCACTATTAGCAATGTAGGTTTGATAGACAACACAGTCACTGGTAAAGAATACGTAGGAGGACTCGTGGGCAGGGCTTACAAGAGCACCATAAACAACTCCTACTCCACAGGCGAAGTAACAGGCAAAGAAGAAGTAGGGGGACTCGTAGGTGGGGCTCAGGATAGCACTGAGATAAGTAATTCCTACGCTACAGGCGAAGTCACAGGCTCAGGAACCATGGCAGGAGGACTCGTAGGAAAAGCTTACACAACCACTATAAGTAACTCCTACGCTACAGGTTCAGTCAAGGGTGTAAATGACGTAGGAGGACTCGTAG
>CAYPIB010000140.1:0-5285 GCA_964410675.1 uncultured Roseburia sp. | reverse complement strand
ATTGCTTGTATTCGCAGATAATATAAACTGCCAACACGTTAATATATGAAAAAGCTTTTGAAATGCTTGCATTTAGAATTTTTTATTTGCTGTAATAAAAAGAAATTCTTGAAAATGAAGTTATTTAGGTGGTTGTAAAAAGTTGTGGGTAAAAACTAACACATAACAGGAGTGGGATATAAGATGAAAAATTTAATTATAAGAGAAGAAGCAAAAGAAGATTATTATAATTCAGAATATATGACGAAGAAGGCTTTTTGGAACCTTCATCATCCAGGGTGCGATGAACATTATTTGGTTCATTTACTTAGAAACAACGAAGACTACATTGAAGAGCTTAGTCGAGTTGCCGAATTAGATGGTAAAATTGTAGGCGGGATTTATTATTCAAAAGCGTATGTTCTGGATGGGGATACTAAAGTGGAAGTTTTAAATTTCGGACCGTTATGTGTAGACCCTGATTATCAAAATATAGGCATTGGTGGTATGTTATTAGAGACGACGATAAAAGTGGCAAGGGAAAAAGGTTACAAGGGTATTATAATTTTTGGCGAGCCAGGATATTATCCGAAGCATGGATTTAAAACTTGTGACCAATTTGGGATTACCACAAAGGAAGGCAAGAATTTTGATGCATTTATGGGATATGAGATTGTGCCAAGCGCTTTTAGTGAAATTAGCGGTAAGTATTATGAATCCGAAGTATTTGAACAATTATATCCAGATCAAGTTGAAGAATATGACAAAATTTTCCCATATATGGAGAAATTAAAGCTTCCGGGGCAATGGGAGTAAATCTTATGAACAGGTGCGCTAATGTTCAGGACGTTATATCTATGGTACAGGCAGCAGGTGCAGCCTATGATAAAAACGATATTAATAAAGCAAAAAGCAGTTATCTGCAAATCAATATACATAAAAGAAGCTCTGGAGATTGCTCTCCAAGGGCTTTTTTATGCGTTATAGTTCATAGGAAGGCAGAAATGACCGAGATGTAGACTACATTGCTGAATCAAATCCCAAGCATTCAAAAAGCCATTTACGCCGTTTTTTAAGTAATAAAAATTACTGCTGGATAAAGAAACAAATTAGATTGACAAATTAAAAAATTCGTGCTATTTTAACTACATACCGACCGATGGTCGATAGAGAAATAATTGAATAATAAATAACAATACAAAACGAGGTAAACATGAGGGTAGTAAAAGAAGCAAAAGAACGAAAAAATGAAATATTAGATCGCGCAATGGAACTATTTGCAATAAAGGGATATGACAATACTAGTGTAACCGATATTATGAATGCTGTCGGGATTGCAAAAGGAACCTTATACTATCACTTTAAGTCTAAAGAAGACATATTGAATGCAATGATAGAGCGAATTCATTATTCTGCCGTTGAGCGTGCAAAGAAGGTAGCAGATAACAATGAATTAAGTATTGATGAAAAAATTTTGCAAACATTATTATCTTTACAAGTAAGGGATGCCGGCAGATTAGAAATTTTGAACGAGGTACATAAACCACAGAATGCACTTATGCATCAAAAGATGCTGCAGCTGATGATAAGAGATGTAACGCCTATTTTAGCAAAGGTAATAATGGAGGGAAAAGAGCAGGGAATTTTCCAGACAAAATATCCATATGAGGGAGCTGAACTATTTATTATATATGGAAATATTATCTTTGATCATGGCATTATTGAATTGACACAATATGAGATGATAAATAAAATGACAGCCTTTGTTGAACATATGGAAAGAGTTCTTGGGGCCAAAAAGGGCAGTATGAAGTATGTTTTTCAAATGTTTGAAAACAAAGGAGAATAAGAATGGAAAAGAAAAATACAGGCTTTCATAAATTTTTATTATTATGGCTGGGAGAGTTTATTTCAGCAATTGGAAGTGGTCTTACTTCATTTGGACTTGGTATCTATGTCTATCAACTAACAGGAAAGGCATCGGCAATGGCACTTGTTACATTGCTGGCATTTTTGCCTTCACTAATATTAAGTGCGCCTGCTGGAGTTTTAGCCGATCGTTATGATAGACGATTATTAATGCTGATAGGTGACAGCTTTTCTGCGGTTGGAATTATTTATATATTAGTTTGTATGTTAAATAAGGAAGCAAATATGATTTCCATATGTATTGGTGTTACAATCAGTTCCATATTTTCGGCATTAATGGAGCCTGCATATAAGGCAACCGTTTCTGATTTGCTGACAGAGGATGAATATGCGAGAGCTAGTGGAATGGTTCAAATTGCAGCATCCTCTAAATATTTAATTGCACCGATGTTAGCAGGATTTTTATTGTCGGTATCTGATATAAAGCTATTATTAATACTTGATATCAGTACTTTTTTTGTAACGGTAATTACAATTAGCATAGTTAGAAAGGGACTTCCGGCCAAAATTGTAGAAAAGACAGGCAGTATCGTACATGAGTTAGCGGAAGGTTATAAGTACCTGCGGAGTAAAAAGGGAGTATTTATTTTAGTAATTGTAACTTCAATTATTACTTTTTTTATGGGCATTATACAAACACTTTCAGTACCGATGATTTTAGCATATGCTAACGAGACAACGCTGGGAATTTTGGAATCTATTATTGCTTGTGGAATGCTTGTATCAAGTATCATCATTGGTGTCCTGAATATAAAAAGCAATTATTTTCGTATGTTATGGATGGGACTGGCAGCAAATGGCTGTGCAATGTTCCTATTTGGAATCAAAGCAAATATTATCTATGTCACAATTACCGGATTTTTGTTTTTTGCGACGTTACCATTTGCTAACACAAGTATTGAATGCTTGATTCGTAAAAGTCTGGATAATAACATGCAGGGACGTGTTTGGGGACTGATTGGAATTATTTCACAATTGGGTTACATCGTTTCTTATGCGATATGCGGGCTTTTGGCAGATTATATATTTAGCCCATTGCTTATGGACGGTGGAGCATTGGCAAATAGCATAGGCAGAGTATATGGGACTGGTGATGGCAGAGGAATCGGATTTATGATTTCAATATGGGGATTATTTATTGTAATTATGGCCTTAATATTATCAAGAATAAAGAGCGTTAAGGAGTTGGAGGAAATACATGTTTCGCAAAATGACACTAAATGATATAAAGAAAAGCAAATTAATTACCAGTCTATTGATTTTATTTATTGTAACAGCAGCCTCTTTATTAGCTTGTGCAATTGGATTGATGATTCAGTTAACAGGAAGCATTCGAGTATTAATGGATGATGCTCAGACACCTGATTTTATGCAGATGCATTCAGGAGAAATAGATTATGACAGATTGGAAAAGTTTGCTATAGCTAACCAAAATATTGCAAAATATCAAGTTCTGGAATTTCTTAATATAGATGGAAACGATATTTTATTTGGAAAGCATTCTCTATCCGGCAGTATGATGGATACCGGATTTAGTGTGCAAAGTCCACACTTTGACTATTTACTTGATTTAGAGGGAGATATTATTCAGGCTGCAGAGGGTGAAGTATACATTCCGATTTATTATATGGAAGAATTTGATGTACAGATTGGCGATTCTCTAAACGTATGTGGAATTTCCTTAAGAATTGCAGGAGCACTGCGGGATTCCCAGATGAATTCAAACTTAGCTTCCTCGAAGCGTTTTCTTATCCATGAAGTAGATTATGAAAAGCTTGTTCAATACGGCAGTGTGGAATATCTAATCGAATTTAAGGGGGATGATTCAAAGAAAGCTAATGCAATCGAAAGTGCTTATATGCAGGCTGGGCTAGAATCCAATGGACCTGCCATTACTTACTCACTCTTCTATTTCATTAATGCAATGTCGGATGGTATTCTAATCGCAATGATCATCTTAATGAGTGTACTAATTGTTTTAATCGCTTTCCTATGTATTCGATTTACATTACTGGCAAAGTTAGAGGATGATTACCGAGAAATCGGTATTATGAAGGCAATTGGTATGTACGAATCCGAGATTAGAAGCTTATATCTAAATAAATATACCTATATTGCGGCGATGGGATGTCTGGTGGGATATATAATTTCTTTCGGTCTCAAGAAGGTTTTGCTTAGAAACATAAGTCTTTATATGGGGCAGGGTGGAAATACAGTACTTTCAGGTTTCGCAGGATTACTCGGAACTGTGCTTTTATACTTATGGATTGTGCATTATGCAAAAAGAGTGCTTAAGAAAATTAAGCAAGTATCTGCAGCGACTGCTTTACGAGACAGTAGGCCGATGGAAACCGGAAAACATAGTAAAGCATTCTGCTTAAGTCGTTCCGGATGGATGAATACTAATATTTTTATGGGTACCAAGGATATATTGAATCGAAAAAAACTTTATATGACGATGTTATTCGTACTTATATTATCTGTATTTATATTGATTGTGCCGCAAAATTTGTATCAGACAATTTCTTCCGATTCCTTTGTAAGCTTTATGGGTGTTGGCGAATGTGACGTACGAATTGATTTGCAGCAGTTAGCAGATATTGATGTTAAGGCGGCAGAGGTAGAAAAATGGTTAGCTCAGGATAACGATGTGGCGGACTATGGAGTGTATGTAACACGTTCCTATCCAATGCTGCTTTCAGACGGTACGATACAAAATATGAGAATTGAAGCAGGCACCTATGAAAAATTTCCGATTGATTATCTGGAAGGAAATAAGCCTTCATCTAAAAAAGAGATTGCACTTTCTTATCTGAATGCTGAGGAATTAGGCAAGGCAGTCGGGGATACAATCAGTGTCTTAATAGAGAACTCTTGGACCGATCTTACGATTTGTGGTATTTATTCAGATATTACAAATGGTGGAAAAACTGCAAAGGTAAACTTTTTAGATACATCTAAGGATGCTATGTGGTATATATTTTGTATTGATTATAAAAATGATATTTCTTTCACTGAGAAAACGAAAGCGTATGCGGACATGTTTGATTATGCTAAAGTTGCCAAAGTAAAAGAATATGTCAGCCAAACATTAGGAAGTATAATTGCTGGTCTTAAAATGGTTTCTTTAATAGCCATAATTTTGGCACTCACTATTGTTGTATTAATTACAGCTCTTTTTATGAAGATGCTGATTGCTAAAGACAGCTATCCGATATCTGTTATGAGGGCGCTTGGCTTTAGTAAAAAAGATATTGCCGTACAGTATGCGGCGAGGGCAGTTACCAAACTTTTTTTAAGCATTATTTTAGGAACCATTCTTTCTAACACAGTAGGAGTATTACTCGCAGGAATGGCAATTTCAGGATTAGGCGTAG
>CAYPIB010000139.1:0-5326 GCA_964410675.1 uncultured Roseburia sp. | reverse complement strand
CTTATTAAAATAATAAACAAACCATTTAATGCCGCTTTATTTGCCCGGTCTGCTCTCTTTTCGCCAAGACTTCTGGATAAGAGAGAATTAATACCAACACCGATTCCCAATCCGACAGCAATCATCAAGCTCTGTATTGGAAACGCCATCGAAACTGCTGTCAGTGCATTTTCACTTAACATGGAAACAAAAATACTATCTACAATATTATAACAAGCCTGAACAAGCATTGAAATCATCATAGGAACCGACATAGATATAAGCAGTTTATTGATAGGCATAACACCCATTTTATTTTCTTTTACTTCTGTTTTATTCATAATTTTTCTCCTCATCGCATATTCATAATATTTTAGCGATACTATAATGCCTTGTCAAGTAAAGTTATTGACAATATGTGATAGACTATAATTAAATTTTGCCCTTGAACCAACTGAGTCATACAGGTTATACTGTTTTATAATAAGTACTATCTCCACAATAAATAACAATAGAAGGAGTAATTTAATGTTTCTATTTTCTTGCCATGAATGGACTTTACAAAACGTATTCATCCGCATTATGATGTCTGTACTGTTAGGATGTCTGATTGGACTTGACCGCGGAGCTAAAAGACGCGGCACCGGTGCCAGAACCAGCTTTGTTATCTGTCTTGCCTCTACCCTCGTAATGCTGACAGCACAGTATATCGATATTATGTTTCCCGGCAAATCAGATTTATCACGTATGGCCGCACAGGTGATCAGCGGCGTCGGTTTCTTAGGAGTTGGAACAATCATTATTTCCAAGCATCAGGTAAAAGGGCTGACTACTGCTGCCAGTCTTTGGTCATGTGCATGTATCGGACTTGCCACGGGCATTGGTTTAATTGATGTTGCAGTACTTGTAACATTTTTAATGCTGCTCATGCTTCATGTTCTCCCTATCATTGAGCATCATGTTTACAAGAAGAGCAAATATTTTGGATTATATATCGAATTGGAAGGCAACGAATTTATTACCTCCATTTTAGAAGCCTGTAAACAGGAAAACATTCAGATTGAAGACTTTGATATCATAAATTCAAAAGCAAAAGGACAGTCTCTTTCTCTTATCGCTACCATTCGAATACCTGATACAAAAAAGACCGACTATTATTTGAATATATTGGAAAATACAGAAGGTGTCATTTCCTTAGATACAATATAAAAAGGCTGACACACCTGTCATACCAGCCATGTGCAGCCAATTTGTTAAAAACTTCTTATTTTATCGGTTCCATCATCAACAGTTTTTTCAATAGACTGTATTATAACATCATAATCAACTTTATCATTTACCTGTACATGTACACGCTCTAAAGCCTTTCGCCCCATCAGTGCTTTACCAAGAGGAGACTCGTTTGTTATGAGTCCTTCTAATGAATTTCCTCTCATGGTCGTAACAATTTTAAATGTCTGGGTACTGTTATCATCTTCAAATAAAACTGTAACCGTATTGTTAATCCCAACCTCATCTTCTGCCGATTCCTCAGAAATAATTTCCGCTGTGCGAATCATTCTTTCTAAATAACGGATGCGGCTTTCATTTTTATTTTTTTCCTTCTTAGCCGCATGATATTCAAAATTTTCACTCAAATCTCCATGTGCTCTTGTTTCCTTTACTTCCACAAGAAGCTCCGGCCGAAGTACTAATTTTCGATATTCAATTTCTTCTTTCATTCTCTTAATATCATTGTCGGTCAGCTTATCATGCATAGCCTCGTCTCCTAAAAAAATCCCTTTATTAAGAAATATATAACAGGTACAACCAGTGCCGGAAGCATATTTAAAGTTTTACAGTCTTTTAAATTCAAAATAGAGAGACCGGAGGCTGCTATTAAAAAGCCTCCTACTATCGTCACCTCTGCCATTAAATCCGGGGTTAAAAATCCTTGTAAATAAGTCGCCCCAAGAAAAATTGCGCCCTGCCAGCAAAACAGCACTCCTGCGGCTGCAAGCATTCCGATTCCATACGTTGATGCTAACACCGCTGAAGTAACAAAGTCCAGTGTTGCATTTGTAAATAAATATGTGTTATCACCATATAGAGCACTTTGGATAGGACCTAAAATCGAAAGACTTCCTATACAATACAATAAAATACCTGTTGACAAACCTTTACTGAGCTCAGATTTGCCGAATTTTCCGACGAGCTTTTGAAATTTCCCATCAATATTGAGCATTGTTCCCAGTAAACTACCAACTGCAAGACTGATAATAAACAAGACCGGAAAAGTACTTTTGGACATATTACTGACAACCGCATTCATACCAAGACCTACAGCCGCCAGCCCCATTGCATTATAAAGCGCATTGCGGTATTCTTCTTTAATTCCTTTTTTTAATACACTGCCCAGCAGGCTCCCTACAATAATAGTGGATGTATTTACAATCGTTCCGAGCATATGTACTCCTCTTTTTATCTTTAAATTTTGGCCGCAGCCGCTATCATATCTTCCGTATTTTCTGTCGGCATAATTTTTACTACAGCATCTCCTACCCTGCGATCCTTCATCGTATTTACATGAATAAGAAGTCCATCACACTCTAACTCAAAGCTCATTCCATCATCAGGAACTTCACCGTAAGCTCCGCAGACATATCCACCAAAAGTATCATATTCTTCAATTGGAAGCTCTACTTTTAATAGTTCTGCAACCTCATCCAAAGAAGCCCCGCCCTGAATCAGCCATTCACCTTCTTTAATAAATTCTATATCCTCGGGCTTTTGTTCGTCATCATCCTCAATCAATTCTCCGACAAGAAGTTCAATCAAGTCACGCATTGTAACAATACCGCTCATTCCGCCATACTCATCAATGACAACCGCAAAATAATTACCGGTTTTTTTCATCTTTTGAAGCAGCACATCCGCTTTCATATTTTCAGGTACATAATACGGTTTTTTTACAGCTTCCTCTAAGACCCTTTCCTTTGTACGGTCTTTCATGCGTAAATAGTCTTTAGAATCTAAAATGCCAATAATATCATCTGTTGTATCACCATAAATTGGGTAATATTGATATTTTGTTTCATAAATAATCTCATCCCACTTATCTAAATCATCTTCTAATTCCACACTTTTAATATCAATACGGTGCGTACAAACTTCTTCTAATGTAATATCATCAAATTCAAATATATTTTGAATCATCTCATTTTCATCTAAATCGATTGTTCCTCTTTGGCTCCCGGCAGCAACCATCATACGAATTTCTTCTTCGGTCACTTGTTCTTCCTCATTTGGATCAATCCCAAACAGTTTTAATACACCATTGGTTGATGCCGTTAACAGCCATACAATCGGTGCAAAAACAACAGATACTACTACTAATGGTCCTGAAAGCATGAGCGCTAAGCTTTCATTTTTCTGTAATGCAATTCTTTTTGGAATCAGTTCCCCAAATACTATACTAAAGTATGCAATAATTAAAGTAATTAAAAATACACAGACTGAGTTTAACACCGACTCCGGAATACGGACACCTGTCTTTAGCAACACCTGAACCAGGGGCTTAGCAAAGTTATCTGCCGCATAAGCACTTCCTAAAAACCCGGCAAGTGTAATTGCCACTTGAATTGTTGCAAGAAATTTCGCCTGATTTGCAGTGAGCTTTACTAACCTTTCTGCCTTTTTATTGCCGTCCTGAACCATTTTATTTAGTTTTACATTGTTCATAGATACAACTGCCATTTCTGCACTGGCAAAAACAGCATTTAAAAATATCAATACAATCTGTAAAAAAATAGCTCCAATCATTTTATTTATTATCTCCTCTACTTTTAAAAATAATTTATATACTAAATCTTCTTATCTGTGAAAAAACACAAAAAGGTACAGCCTATGCTTTGATTTTATATTCAAAGCATAGACCATACCTCTATATCACCATAATATCCATGGAACGAGTACAGATTTTATATTTTCACTATCCGCGTCACCACTATCTTCCATGCTTTTAATCATCCTCCTAACAAAGCTATCTCCATATTGTACACCGCTCTCATGCGCACAACTTTAAGGTATATTATAGTAACGAAGAGCCTTCTTGTCAATTCCTGATTTTAATAGTTTTGTTAAAAATCCATTTATCTATTCAATGATTAAGCTTCTTGTTTCAATTTTCTTTATTTTTCCGGCAATCATATAGGAAAAGATAAAAAATGCAATTGATAAAAGCAACACCGGCTGAGCAAAAAGACCAATTGAAAAATCGGTTACAAAATTACTGATTCCAACACTGCTAAGCATAAGATTAATGGCATGATTGCTAGTCATTATACTTAGTAATGTCCCGATGAATGCACCGAATATTGCCACTGCAAAAAATCGTAAGGCAAATTGCAAGCGCAGCTCATTTGTTGTAAAACCAAGGGCTTTATAAATTCCATAATCATATTTTTCTTTTAAGAAAACTTTACTGCATACCATATAAGAAGTAATAAATACAAAAAGGATTGAGCAAAAATCTATAATATACTGTGAAGACGAAGCGGTATTAGAAAAAACTGATATTGCTTTTGTAATACTGTTTAAATTTGTTATTTCTATTTTGTTTCCATATTTATCCTTTAAAATTGTCGTAATCTCATCAATGACTTCCTTGTTTGATAAAATATAGTTATAGCCCACTAACTCCTCTTCAAGATGAAACCTTTCAAATCCCGCAAATAGTATGCCGATACAGGCTCCTGCATTAACAGCACTTTGATTCATACCTGTCACAATAAATTCCATCATCTGATTATCATAATTAAGTTCTACCGTATCACCAATATTAATATCCAATTTTTTTGCGATATTCTCGGTAACAATCATTTCATTCTCATATTTAGGAACCCTTCCTTTATATACATTAGTAAACATATTTGGTGAAGCTTCTATAGCGATACTGGCATACACTGATGTACCGTCCATTGAAAAATACTCATTTAAAAATTGTTCACTTGATAAAATATCGGATTTTTCTTTGATTACCTTTTCAACCTCTTCTTTTAAATAACCATCTATATTATAGTCAATATTAAGATCAAATACATAACCAAAAAAATCTTTTAATAAATTATCTTCATGAAAACAAGTAAGTGCCGCGGCACCTGTTGCTAAAAAATAGACAAGTGATGCAATAATCATACAAGAACCGATATACTGCTTACTATTAGATGTCAATGCCCTAAACATCATTCGGATGCTCAGTCCCTTTTTACCGATTGTGCCCTGAAATCTAGATTTAAAATAAATGCTGGCCCTTCCTCCTGAAATAGCTCTCATTGGAGAAATATTTCCAATTCTCTTAGTTTTAATC
>CAYPIB010000138.1:0-5352 GCA_964410675.1 uncultured Roseburia sp. | reverse complement strand
ATTCTTGTTCAATTAATTCGCGTCCGCCTCCTATCACTATATTTCCTGCCCCCTCGATGTAGGGCTGAACCTCCTGTGGTATATAATTATCCCATATATAATCTGCCCCATCAAAAAATGTTGTAGTTGCCTCACTCAATGTATCGCCAGCAGAATTTACCGTATCGCCGAACCAGTCACCGACTGCATCTGCCCCTTCACTTATCTCTTCCTTGATATCACCTAAGCTTGGAAAGGCTCCGTTATGATCCACAAAGGTCAATGGACGGTTCCAGCAGTATCCATATTCATTCAGCGTATAGGGTGCGGCCTGAAAGCCTGAAACAATATCCCGTGCAGTAAAGCGCCCGGTTTGAGGGACGTATTCCCTTGCCTGTGCAAAATAGGTACCGGATATGCTATCTTGATAGAATCCTGCATAACCAAAGGGCTGGCACTTCTTTTGTTCCTTTAATATATTATTTCCAAATTCATCAAATCCGTAGCTTTCAATCACCTTTCCTTCTGTATCCGTATAACGAAGCGGACTGCCTAGGTCATCCTGCAGATAGTAGCAAGCTCCATCTTTTCCCTGCGCCCCTGCTATATTGCCGTCCCATAGAAATTCCTGGATATGATCTTCCTCCACCTGCTGCAGCAAATTGTGATAGCTCTTTGTATGATCCAATATATACGTAATATCACTTACCGGATTATTGCTCTCGATAATCTGCTGCCGAATTCTCTGCCCCAGACCATTATATGTATAAACAGACTCCTTTCCCGAATCATCTGCCGACTGCTCCAGCCGGTTCATACAATTATACGCATACGTCTGTTTTTGAATTCCATTCTCTATGATCTGAATTAGATTTCCCCTGGCGTCATAAGAATAATCCTTAACCTCTTCTGTATCTGCAGAACGTATCAGCTGGTTGGCCATATTGTAGGAATAGTCAGTCCGACCGTCTTCATTTTCCAAAAAAGTACGGTTTCCAAACGCATCATAGCCATAGTTTCGCAAAGGCATTCCGTCCTTTCCTACTGCTGTCAGCCGGTTTAATGCATCATATGCATAGCAAAATTCACCGTTTTCCTCCGGCAGTCCGCGTCTCCGGCGTTTGATTTCCACTTTATTACCGATTGCATCGTACTGATATTCAAGGCTGTCAAGCATTCCCTCCATATCCGAATGAACAAGGCTCGTCAGGGCACCCATTACATCATACGTATAATTTGTCCTAATTCCATTTGGCAGCAGCTTCTCTGTCAGCTTTCCATTGATATCATAATTATATTGTAATTCACCGTTTTCATCCCGTAAAGAAGTAAGACGCAGCGATTCATCGTATCCATATTCGACTGTTTTTCCACCCGGATACTGCAGCTTCAGGCGTTGGCCCAGTTCACCTCTTGTATAGATAACTTCCCGCCCCTTGTGATCCGTTATCTTCTCAGGTCTTCCAAGTTCATCCACTTCGATTGCCGTTACTCCAAGCCAGTCTTTGATTTCCACCAGCTGCTTCAATGAATTATAACCAAGCTTAACGCTTTTGCCGTCTGCATATTGAATCTCCGACAGCTGACCGCCCTTCGTATAATCATATTTGGTATAGAAGCCTTCTCGATCCCTTTTCTCAATTACCCGTCCCATATCATCGTAGGTATAGCCTTCTTCTACTCCTAAAGCATCCCGGGCCGTCTCAACGTGTCCCAAAATGTCACGTTCATAACAGACAAAATGCCGGCCTCTATTGCTCTCATTTACTTCACAGACATCTTGCAGCTCTTTCTCCTCACCATATTGATGTATCTCTGTCAGACCACCCATATTATCATAGCTGTATTCCGTCCGGGTACCGAGAGCATCGATGACTGCGGTAAGCCGGCCGGAAGGAGAATACTGATACCGTGTCGTATTTCCGTTTGCATCCGTCATCGAATTAACATTGCCGGCGATGTCATAGGTATATTGTTTTACCTGTCCTTCACTGCTCTCTATCCGTGTAACCCGGTTCATACAGTCATAAATATATGTAAGCATATACCCGGTCTGGATGCTTTTACTCTTTACATTTCGGTTTGAATCATAGGTATAACTTACAAAAGTACCATCCGCATGGGTAACCTTGTTAAGCAGGCCGCCCGGCAAATAATCATACGTTGTTTTTCGCCCCGCCGGATCAATTACTTCACTTACTCTTCCCAGTGAATTGTAACAGTATTTTGTCTCATTTCCTTTGGCATCCACAGAGCTGACCTTCTGGCCAGCCTTATCATATGTAATTCTACGTGTATTTCCCATCGCATCCGCCAGTTTTGTCCTTTGGCCGAACTGGTTGTATTCCATATGACTAACTGCTCCATCCGCATCCTCAATTGTAATAAGACGGTTCAGTGCATCATATTTCATCGTAACAATTCCGCCATTGGAATCCACAATCTTTGTCCGATTTCCATTGGCATCATATTCATAATGAAACTCTGCACCCTTGGCGTTGATGATTCGCTCCAGCCGATTCAGCTTATTGTATATAAATCTTGTTTCACCGCCATTCGCATCTACTTTATGGGCCAAATTCCACATCCGGTCATATTCCAGAGTTGTCACACTGCCTTCCTGATTCATCAATTGGCATGGTTTATTAATTTCATTATATTCCCGCTTTATTTTGCTTCCATCGTAATCCACGACACAGATTACCTTTCCGCTTTCATTATAGGAAAAGTGCTTTGTCTCTCCTTTTGCATTCGTTACTTTAATAATATGACCGCGGCGGTTATAAGCATACTCTGTACGATTACCATTCCCATCAACAGCAGCCGTGACCTGGCCAAAGGAATCATATTCATAATGTGTCTCGCCGCCCATCGGTTCCCGAATCGAAATAATATTTCCATGATCATCATGAGTCAGGCTGATGATACTTCCATCCGGCTGAATGATTTCTTTTGGTTTGCCGTTTTTAAGGTAAGCTACAGCAAATTCCCTTCCCAGGGCATCCGTTCTCTTGATCAGATTCCCATGTAAATCATATTCGCTTTGCTGAAAGTCCTCCCCACAGATTTTAATTTCGGTAATCTGTTTCATCGCATTGTATTCAAATTGCATCTTTTCACCCAGTGGATTCTCCACCAGTGTCATATTTCCTGCATTATCATAAGCATACTTAGTCCTATTCCCTTTTTTATCAATCACCTGCGTTTTCTTGTTTTGATCATTATAAGCATACTGAATCCGTCCATCTGTATATACCGTTTCCACACTGCGGAAACGCTCATCATGAATATAATCAATTTGATTGCCATTTTGTTCGGTAACATGCAGGATATTTTCCTCATCCTTATATTCAATCTGCATTATGCCGCCATCGGGATAGTACTGTTTCGTTACACGTCCCTCATTATCGTATTCATTTCGAATAGACTGAATTTTTCTTCCATTTGTGATTTGAGACAGATTTCCTTTTGCATCATAGCCATATTGAAAGGTATGATTTTCTTCGTCCTTTACCTGTATGAGACACTCATCCTCATAGCTAAGATTAACAGTACGTCCTTCAAGATCAGATACAGTTTCCAATAAGCCGTCTGCATTATATTGATAACATAATGCCTCACCGGATATACTCTTTACTTCAGCCAGCTTGCCCCTGGCATCATAAGAATACATTAGCTCATTTCCACTTTGGTCCGCTGCCTTTATAACCCTGCCCTCTTGATTAAAGAGATACTTCTGACCAAAGATAGTCTGATAGCACAATCCGTCTTCTACTTCCTTAAGAGTATCATGTTTTCCAATCAGATGAGTATATTGTCCGTCTGAGTCATTCATAAAAATATCTTCTCTGCCGTCAGACCAGTGTAGTATGGCACGCTGCCCCTCCCTGCAAATTTCAATCTGGTAGTTATGAACCCAGCCTTTTCCCAGCACGCCCTTTTGCTGCTCCACAGAATTGTAAAACATTTTAAATTCAATTGGATACAGACCTTTTTGCTTCAAATATTCCCGATGATAGACAAAATTCCCGGTTGCAAGATTAATCGGATCTCCGCCATAGTCACAACAATCCTCATTCTCTCCCTTTAACATTTTGATTATATCTTTCAGTATATCATCTACATATTTCTCAAACTCTTTTTTTAAGTCCAGCTTTTTCTGTTTTCCCATACTTGTATTCGAAATACTTTTTTCCGCCTTCTCGTAATACTCTACAATATTATAGAGTGCCTCCTCCATTGCCTTTATGCCCTTTATATTTCTCTTTTGCTCATTCTCAAGCGATATCAAGGCACTTTTTATATCGCCATAGGATTGCTGTGATAAATTGCTTCTTACTTCCTCCAATTTTTTTACATAATTCGTCAAATCTTTCGAAATTTCTTTGAACTGAGTTCCTGCCTCTTTTACACCTGGTACATTAATTTTGAATTCACTCATCGCATTTCTCCCTTTCCCAACATAATAAAAAATAATAACATATTCTTTTCACTTTTAGTTGAAAATCCGACAGACGGTACGTGAAATGGGATGAATAACCAGTTTTGGCTAAAAACCTCCCACTTTTTTAATTTTAGGCAGAAAAAAGAAGGTATCTTTCAACCTTCTTTTAAATGAAATCTGTGTATAAAATAATTTTATTCGTTTGTATAAACAGCTATATTTTCTAGATGCTTTTTGCCCATTTTATGTCTTGCTTTACGATTTTCTACCGTATCAAATATGATAGAAAAATCATAATCCTCCGGATATAATTCAGCAGCAGCAACTTTTAATTTTAAACGCTTGTGATTCATCAGTTCTTTCTCTTTTTGTATTTGCACCAAGACATTACCATTCTTATCAGCCGGCTTTACGATTATTCCAAGTTTACCTTCCGGTAAAATGACGACACTGTCACCTCTGTTAAAATCCTCTCCATGCTTTGCTTCCTTCTTGACCACGGTCTCTTTTCTAATTGTCGGAGAGGCTTCTTTTTGAAATAAAGTCTCTTTGGAATTTAAGTCTAGTTCCCTCCATAATGCCTGGTCGTCACTGCCATAGGCTTCTCTGGCTGCCATTTTTAATATTTCATTCGGTACTCCTAGGCGCTTTGCAATATAGAGCGCACAGCTGTCTCCCGACTTGCCAATCTCTAACCGATATAATGGCTTTAAGCTTTCCCGGTTAAATGCCATTCGTGCATTTACTATCTCATTATATCGATTCGCATACTCTTTCACCTCAGGATAATGAGTCGTTGCCAAAAATAATGCCCCGCTTCTTCTCAGCTGCTCCAATATCGCAATTGCAATTCCCATTCCCTCTGCCGGGTCTGTACCGGAACCAAGTTCGTCCAGAACAACTAAGCTTTCCTCATTTACCTTTTTTAA
>CAYPIB010000137.1:0-5423 GCA_964410675.1 uncultured Roseburia sp. | reverse complement strand
TTATATTTTTCAAAGCCCTCCTGATCTACAAAGATAAAATCAAACACAACATCTGCCTGTATTTTATTAATATCTTCACACCACTGGCGCAGACGGGCCATTTTTAATGGCACGTCCAGGTCTTCTAACCCCTTTGTTTCCACTATGACAATTCTATTGTCGGCCAGCTTCACGATAAAATCGGGATAATAGTTTGAAATATCACCATCAGCGTTGACATAGTCCAACTTGAAATTAACGGCAAAGTAATTCTTAGCATATGAGCTGATATCTGAACACTTTTCCAGAAAGCTTGCAAAAAGCAATTCAAAATGGCTATCGCCGATAATTCGATTAAAAATACTTTTTTGTGGTATCAGGCTAGCCTGCTCTTTTACCATGAATGGCCGGGTTTTTCTGAGCTTGATGGTATCCCTGATTTCCGCATCCCCTCTGTCCGTTACTGTCAACGCGTTAATAGCTTTTTTGAGAGTTTCGATAATAGTTTTGGTCGCTTCCAACTCAGAAAGGTTTCGTAACGTGTTGGGGTGCTCCAGGTCCACCACCTGCGTGAACAGTTCGTCCCTGACCAACTGTTTCACTTTGCCATACAAAATATCATACCCACTGAACAGGCGCAGCTCCTTCATAATCGTTTGTGCAAAATACCCAAGGACGCTACGGTAGTCAGCTATGCCTGCTGTGTCGAGGATGGTTGTGTGTGTTACCTCACCGGTGGTGATATCTTTGAAAACAATCTCTCGCTGTTCTTCTTCGGAAAACGGTCTGTAGTCTATTTTCTCAAACGCTAGTGCTGTTACGTTCAGTTCGGCAAGATTTTTGTATTCCCTGTATACGCGCGGTGTCATGATCGGAATCTCAATGTCCAGGGCATCTATGTCTTTCTGCGCATTCTGCCCATCAACCTCTACAACCATAGGAGTCTTAGGTTTTGTGCCTTCGCCCATTGCTTTGCGCTCCAACTCCACACCCTCTGCCTGAATGGATTCGACAAATTCCATAAAAGCATCTGTGCCAACAACACTGACATATTCCTCAAGACTGCCGCGATACATTTTGCGTAATCCGCGCCCAAGGGTTTGTTCCGGCAATATATTGCTTTTGGCTGAATAGGCCCGTAAACCGACAATTGTAGTGACATTGCGCACGTCCCAGCCTTCTTTGAGCATAAGCACGGATACAATCGCCTTGTAGGGGCTCGTGTCATCATCAATCTGGTTGGACTGTTTACGCAACGCCTCAAGCTCTTCCTTGGCTTTTCCGGAAGCAGCCTCGGAAATTTCCCCATTATTCTTAGTATGGATGACCAGAACACCGCCTTTCAGGTCAGGGTAATGGGCTTCAAGATACTCGGCTACATCATCGCAATTGCGCGTATCGTCTGTCATGACAAATAACACGGCTTTTTTGCCGAGTTTTTGATGCTCCTCATACGCTTTACGCCATTCGATGACCCCAAGGTCAATGTAATCGGCGTATTTTTCCGTATACTTGGCACTTTGCCTTTCTGCCAGTTTGGCACGGCTGGGGGCGTCCGGCAGCACAGGATGCTTCACAACATTCTGGTAAATCGCTTCGACCAGAGGATAGTCTGCCACCGTCTGCACAAAAATGGCTCCGTTATTGTGTTTGGGGGTGGCTGTCACATCCAGTTGTAAACTCAATGCGCTCCCTTTCTGCAACAAGCGGTTGTGGATATCTTCAATAGACTTGTACCAGGCGAGCGATGCGTCATGGATATGGTGCGCCTCGTCGTTGAGAACCATCAGTTCGTCAATATCCCGGACTATCATGCCCAAGTCTACCTTGGAGTCTGTTGTTGCACCAACAGGACGCTTTCCAAGAAAGTAATCCATTGTGTTTTCATCGTCGGGAGACGGAAGCACATCATTGCTGGCATAAACCCGATGAATATTGGTTAGAAAAATATTGCCGGTGGAGTGTGATACCCGCACTTCGTCCTGTTTGTGCAGGGTAAGTTGAAAATCATCACGCCAGTTGCGTCCGTCATAGCCGTTATCCGGCAAGACAGGATCATCAAAAAAGATACGCAACCCTTGAAAATCTTTATAAATTCTATCAAGGACTATAATGTTGGGGGCAATCAGTAAAAAGTTGCGGGCCAGTTCAGAATCCGGCTCGTACATTTTGTGGAAATAACTCCATGCCAGGGCAAGACTCATGACTTTTGTTTTGCCGCTGCCTGTGGCCATTTTAATAACAAGGCGCAACCAGTTTTCGTCAAACATGCTGGCAGAAACAAAACCGGAGCTGTCAAAACGCATCAGATCATATTTGTCGCGTGCCCCAACTACATCATAAAGGTAGACGATGGTTTCCAAGGCTTCGCGTTGCGCAAAAAAATAATTGAACTCCGCCGTTGTTCCATCAATCTGCGGCATAAGGTGTGGCTCTTTGAACCACCAGTTAAGCAGGCTTTTGCTTGTATCCGCCGCGCCAACATAGGCGGAATCCCGAAACTCTTTCACTTTACGCCTCAGGGCAGCCACCAAGGGAGGCATAAGCTTTTCCATGCTGGTATCGCGCAAAGCTTCATCGGCAGGAAACCAACGAATGGTGGGTTCAAGAACAGCATGGGGAGAATCGGGAAAATCGGGGTGAAGAGCCACGGCATAACCTCAAAAATAAAGTTTCGATTTGCGTCTAAATGGGAATTTGTTGTCTTTACACAATATCTCTCAGTTGGGGCTCTCTGTTCCTGTTTGCGAACAAATAAGACTACCCCCAGAAAGGAATGTATTTGGCATAGCGCCTTGAACGATTTTCGGGGTCGTCCAACTTGATCTTTCCGTCATTCACGGTATCGGAAATAATGCGCGAAATTGCTTCGGCCTTGTGCTCCGGCAGCTTGAATCGTTCTCGCAGGCTCTGATTGGTCATTTTTTGGTTGCTTACGTACAGCAGGCAAGCGTGCTGGTAACAAGCCCGCACTCTTTCTTTGCGATCCATCTCGTCAAAGTCTTTATGGGCGAAAAGAACTACGCTGGTATGCTGTTCTCCGGTACGAAAGTCAGGTGCGGGAAGTTGAAATGCTTCCGCAAAAGCGACTACCTTGTCTATGCCGCTGCTTTTTTCTTCACAGATACGAAAACGCCGCATCAGATCGGTCAAACGTTCGTTACGTGATTTGTATTCGTCAATGAACCGGTCGGTAGGGATAAGAGGGATGCCGGGATTGGCTATTTCTATCCGGTCACAGTAAATTTCAATCATCACAAAAGAGCCGAAATCCTCCAAATCCTGATGTACAAGAGCGTTAGCCACTAATTCCCGAATGGCAATTTCCGGATACATTCTTGTTTCCGTACGCAAAGCCTGCCCAATCACTTCATTGGCGGGCAACTGGCTGTTAATATATCCAAGAAGCCCTTCAAAGCCTACCGCATAGCCTTTGACTCCTATTTGCTCGCGTACGGTTTCTATCTTGCTGCTCCCTTTATACACAATCACTCTGGGAGCCTTACGGCTCAAAGCACCAAATTGGCGAAGGTCTTTGGCGAAAAGCAAAGCACCAAGGTTGGTGATGTTCCAGCAGTCATCAGACTCCACAACCAACTGCTCCTGGGCCAGCCGTTCCAAAACCGCGTCTCGTGTTGCCGGGTACGGAAGCTGCATTAAATCGAAATAGCTTTGCGTATCAAGCAGCATAACCACATCTTCCGCACTGGCGCTAGAATGGGCGTAACGTAGTAAAAAATCGGGAGAACCCTCAGCAAAGATACGCCGTAACATGTCTTCGGACATGGGGGTAAGGCTTTCACCCACGCGCATAAGATATGCGCCTTCATAGGAGAAAGCTGTTCCCGCCGGGCGTGGGGGGATGGTAAAAGCGAGAACGCGTCCATCAGGATGCGTAATTTCTTCTACTTCCACACGGAATTTGAGTTTGGAAAAAATTTGGCTTTTAATTTTGTCCGGGTTGGGAAAAGCTGCCGTTCCCACAACCTTGCGGGGGTGTTTGTCTGTGACGCCAAGCAACAGCAAGCCACCGCCTTCGTTACCAAGGGCAACACAGTATCGGAACAATGTCTCTGTATCGTACTGCTGCTTGGCTTCTTTAAATTCAAGGCGCTCGTGCTCTCGGGGAGCAGCAATGATCCGGTCTATATCCTGCGGAGAAAGCATTATATTCTCACTTCAATAATCGTCATGGTATCGTTGCCGAAAATATCCACCACCTTGACGGCTATTTTATAAACGCCAGAGCTGTACTCATAAAACACACTTTGCAGTTCAAGAGTTCTGTCTTTTTTGGTGCGAAAACTCTGCCATTCGTTTTCAAAAACATAGTCGCCCGTCCAGATTTCTTCCCATTCACCCGTTTCCGGGTTTTTCTGGCGGATAATTTCACGCTTGCTTTCAAAGTTGAAGTCCACCGACCAATAATCAATCCAGTCTGTCCATTTTTTGGTTAGCACCTCACGGGTGACAATGCCGTCTTTATCTTTGCTGATTTTGACAATCTGGCCTTTTTCCACAACCACCTTGCTGGCCTTGGCTTTAAGCGTGGATTCGGCATTGGAGATGGAGTCTTGTGAATAGAACACAGAAAAATCTGTAAGTTTTATAGCCACGCTGTTCTTTTTATGGACAGGCTTGACCTCAATGAAAGAAACATCGTGAAAGACCACCTGATTTTTTTCCACAGCCCGTTTGTCAAAAACTTCCGCCGGAATGTATTTGGGCGCAATGTCAATGCCCTTGCTGCGTGCTTCATCCAGCACATTGGGAAAAAGCCCCATTTCAAACTCAAAGCCCAGAATATCCACCTTGGTGATGTGTTTTTTGCGGCATTCCAGAATGATTTCTTCCACAAACAGACGGGCAACCGGCATATTGACCGGGCCGATAACGACCATGCGTCCGCTGCGCTTGCCGTGGAAGGTGGTAAAACCTTCAACCTTTTCCGCCCGGTAGGCGGTAAGGATAAGCTCAAGAAAGGCGGCTTCTCTGGCGGCAAGTTGCTGCTGTTTTTGCTCTTCGCGCAAATCCTGGTTCACGCCGACATAGTGCTGGCGCTCGTACCTGCCAAGGTTAAGAATTTCAAAGGCGCGGTAATCCTTGCCTTCGGCCTTGAGCGCCCTCTGCACGCCGATAATACGCTTGCGGGTGGTATGGATAGCAAACTTGCCCAAATCGGTGGCAATCCATTTGCGGCCCAGCTTTTCGGCTACTGCGGCAGTGGTTCCGGAACCACAGAAAAAGTCGGCCACAAGGTCGCCTTCGTTGGAAGAGGCTTTGATGATACGCTCTAGCAGGGCTTCGGGCTTTTGGGTGGGGTAGTTTGCAGACTCTCGTGAACCGCCAGCTAAATATTTAATATCACTCCATAGGTCGCTAAGGGGAACTCCGGGCATTTCGTCAAGAAACATAATTCGACAACGCTTGATTGGCTTACCGTC
>CAYPIB010000136.1:0-5457 GCA_964410675.1 uncultured Roseburia sp. | reverse complement strand
TTGCCATGACCGGTGAAATCACATTACGCGGAAGGGTTCTCCCGATTGGAGGCTTAAAAGAAAAGACATTAGCGGCAAAGGAAGCAGGAATTAAAACAATCCTGATTCCCGCAGAAAATCAAAAGGACATCGAAGAGATAGCTGATGAAATAAAAGATGGACTTTCCATTATACCTGTTGAAAATATGAATGAAGTAATCCGGTGTGCATTTACATAAAAAGGAGACGTTTATGGTAATAAAAAATATCAACTTAGAAACAGTGTGTGGCATTACAAGCACAATTCCGCAAAATGATAAGGTCGAAATTGCTTTTACGGGAAAAAGTAATGTTGGTAAATCCTCTTTGATAAATGCGTTAATGAATCGTAAATCTTATGCAAGAACATCATCACAGCCGGGAAAGACACAGACAATAAATTTTTATAATATAAATGATGAGATTTATTTTGTGGATCTGCCGGGATATGGATATGCAAAAGTGTCTGTATCGGTGAAAGCAAAATGGGGAAAAATGATTGAAAATTATTTGCAGAATTCTAAAACACTAAAGGCTGTTTTTCTCTTAATTGATATTAGGCATGAGCCTTCTGCAAATGATAAACAGATGTATGACTGGATTTTATATCAGGGATTTCATCCCATTATCATTGCGACAAAG
Source organism: uncultured Roseburia sp. (assembly GCA_964410675.1). Lineage (GTDB taxonomy): Bacteria > Bacillota > Clostridia > Lachnospirales > Lachnospiraceae > RGIG3040. The sequence continues at coordinate 4,797 of CAYPIB010000136.1, read as the reverse complement.
GCAGATAAAATAAACAGGTCCCAGCTTCAAAAACATGTTAAGATGATAAAGACTAAATTAGAGGTCGAAAAGGATACAGTAGTCATACCATTTTCAGCGACTACGAAACAAGGAAGAGATGAAATTTATGAACTGGTAGATGTTATGCTAGAGGGAGATGTATGAAAGAAACAATGAAGCATTATGGCAAAATATTTTTAAATCTTTCGATTACATTGCTGTTTACAGCTTTTGTAGTATTTGCAGTACCAAAAATTTTGTTGTTTTTTATACCTTTTGTAATCGGGGGGATTATAGCCTGGGTATCAAATCCGCTCGTAGGCTTTTTTGAGCGCAAGATAAAAATAAGACGAAAAGCAATGTCCGTTGCTTTAATTGTATTGGTTATCGGACTTGTTTCTTTTCTGATTTATGGTGTCATATCTTTTCTTATTCGTGAAATTTCCGGTTTCCTCGAAACCTTGCCAAGTGTATGGGCAACGGTGGAGGCAACCGTTGCTTCTGTAGGTAATAAAGCAAATAAGCTTTATATTAATTTACCCATTGAAATAAAAACGAGTATTGAAAACTTTTTTGTATCCCTAAATACAGACATTGGAAAGTTTATTAGTAAAATCAGTGAACCTACAGTATCGGCTGTTGGTAATTTTGCTATGAATCTGCCGTCTTTTATTGTGGGAACAATTATGTGTTTTATGTCAGCTTATTTTTTCATTGTAGAGAGGTCTGAAATTCTTCTGTTTATTAAGAAAATCACTCCTAAATTTATCTTGCAGAAATGGCACATCGTGTATTCAAGCTTATCACAAGCACTAGGTGGTTATATTAAGGCTCAATTTAAAATAGAAGCTAGAATATTTGTTTTAGTTTTTATTGGACTGCTGGTTCTTAGAGTTAAATACGCAGTACTCATTGCACTCATTATAGCATTTGTTGATATTCTGCCGGTATTTGGCATGGGAGCAATTCTGTTGCCGTGGTCAGTCATCGAGTTTTTAAGGGAAGATTTTACAACGGCAATCGGACTTTGTATATTATGGGGAATCGGCAATGTTGTACGCCAGATTATCCAGCCAAAAATTGTGGGCGATACAGTCGGTTTAGCGACTCTTCCAACGTTGTTTTTAATTTATATCGGTTGGAAGTTCGGCGGCATGCTGGGAATGATTATGTCTGTGCCGTTAGGTATACTTCTTGTAAATTTAGTAAAAGCAGGGGTGTTTGATTCCCTCGTTGAGAGCACAAAAATACTTGCGCATGATATTGCTGCATTTAAAACCTATACGATGAAGGACAAGGAGTATCATAAGCATTATCTGGATGGTAAGGATGAACAAAAGACACCAGATGAATCAAAAAAGGAACAGAATAAATATTGAAGGAAGTGTAAAAATGCAGATTACAGTATTTAGCTGCCGGGAATTTGATGAAAAGACATTATTTGAACAATATGGAAGTCAGATGGGATTAAAGCTGGTGCTATGCAAGGATGCTCCAACGCTTCAAAATATTGATCTCGTGAATGGCAGTCAGTGCGTTGATATTTTAACAACTAAAATAGATCGGGAGCTGATAAAAGCGTTTGCGGATAAGGGCATTCGTTATTTGGTAACGCGTACAATCGGATATGACCATATTGACAGACAGGCATGTAAAGAGTTTGGCATCAGTATCGGAAATGCACCCTATGGACCGCATGGCGTTGCGGATTATGCGGTTATGCTCATCCTAATGAGTATCCGGAAGGCAAAACGGATTATCGAGCGGTCTAATATTCAAGATTATACGCTTTGTGGAAATATGGGCAGAGAATTAAAGGATTTAACAGTAGGTGTCATTGGAACCGGCAGGATTGGCAGATGTGTCCTTAAAAATTTATCAGGGTTTGGCTGCCGTCTTCTTGCATATGATATTTATGAGAACGAAGAAGCAAAAGAAGTATCAAATTATGTGAGTTTAGAACAAATGTGGAAAGAAGCGGACATCATTACACTGCATGCACCGCTGACAGATGAAAACTTTCATATGATTGATAGAGATACACTTTCAAAAATGAAAGATGATGTAATACTTATTAATACTGCCAGAGGCGGCTTAATTGATTCTAAAGCACTAATAGAGGCAATCGAGCAGGGCAAGGTAGGCGCAGCAGGTTTAGATGTTGTAGAGGATGAATTTAACTTATATTACTATGATCACAAATCGGATGTTCTTTCGAATCGGGATTTAGCATTGCTTCGAGGATTTCCAAATGTTACAGTGACGCATCATATGGCGTTTTATACTGATAATTGTGTCGAAACAGTAGTAAGGGATTCACTGGATGGCTGCAGGTTGTTTATGGAAGGAAAGAAAAATCCGTGGGAGATAAAGATTTAAAAAACTATAAGATGGTACTTCAATATGAAGGAACCCGTTATAAAGGATGGCAGAGACAGGAAAGTACAGAGAATACGATTCAGGGAAAGCTGGAAAGTATCTTTACAAAACTTGAGAAACGTCCGGTTGAGATCATTGGCTCAGGCAGGACAGATGCGGGTGTGCATGCATTTGGCCAAGTTATGAATGTTTTTCTAAGGACAGACATGTCAGAAAAGGATATTATGAGCTATGTGAATCAATATCTGCCATCAGATATTGCAGTAATAGAAGTAAAATGTGTATCGGACCGATTTCACAGCCGCTTAAACGCTACAAAAAAAACGTACCTTTACCGAGTAATGAATTCGCAGGTTCCTCACGTTTTTGAAGACCGGTATGTTTATGTTCTGCCGGAAAGACTCGATTTGGATGCAATGAAAAAGGCAGCCTCCTATTTGATTGGCAGACATGACTTTTTAGCTTTTTGTACAAAGAAGAAAATTAAGAAAGCTACAAAACGAAGTATTGACGATATTGTCATAAAAAGGGTTGGAGATGAAATACAGTTTTCATACATAGGGAATGGATTTTTATATCATATGGTTCGGATTATGACCGGGACTCTTCTAGAAGTTGGTTTAGGCAAGCGCAAACCAGAGGATATTATTCATATTTTGGATTCGCGCAATAGAGAAAATGCAGGGGCTTTAGTGCCGGCAAAGGGATTGACACTGGTGTCAGTTGAGTATTAATGTGAATGAATTAATTTAGGGGAAGAATCAATGAAACGAAATCAGTCAGGACAATGGTTCAGGCGGGGATTAACGTTAGCTTTTGCATGCTATTTAGCGATGTTAATACGCCTGATTATTTTTAAGTATCCGGTACCTATGTTGAGAGGTATTATCGATGAGTGGGATATTGATATGGTAAAACGTGGTGTTTACTCAGCAAATCTGATTCCATTTAAAACAATAAAAATGTACATAAGGTATTATCATGACATAAATGGTTTTGATAATCTGTTCGGAAATATTCTTGCATTTATGCCATTTGGTGTATTTTTACCCGCTATTTTTACAAAAATGCGCCATGTGGGATTTATATTGCTGCATTCATTCTGGCTGTCGCTGTTTATTGAGCTTTTTCAACTGCTCAGTCATTTTGGCGAGTTTGACGTGGATGATATATTGTTAAATTGCTTTGGTGCCTTGCTGGGATATTGTGTATATGAATTTTTTAGACTCCTTGTAATTGTAAAAAATAAACTTAGATAAAAAGAGCCAAAACTGGTTGTTCATCCCATTTCGCGTGTCGTCTGTCGGAATTTTAACATTAAATTAGTTATGTATAGTATGCTATAGTAACTATGAAGAAGGGAAGGACAAAAAATTATGAGAAAAGAATTTTCTATAAAACCAGTAAAAATAATTGAAATAAGTGAAGAATTTACCCCCATGAAAAAGGAATTGGAAAAAAGTATTCGAAGACTAGAAAGCGTAAAAGCGAATTTAGACGGAGGTGCTTATGGAGAAATAAGTGCTGCAATTGGGGGAGTCATTGGGGAGTTGGAAGGTAATAAAAAAAGTTTAGTTAAGATGCAGGTTGTACTGCGTGATAGTGGTAAAGCTTATATGGGGCAAGATAAAAGATTAATAGAATTTTTTAAGGCGACTTTTGCTAGATGTAGAAAGCTGGTGGAAGATATGAATGAGCTTAGAGGTGCTAATACTCTTGATACAGATGATGAGGGGGAGAATAATATAAAAGAAAAACTGTTAGCATTTCTAGAACAGGAAAATGGTGTAGAGCTGGCAGAAGAATATATAAATAAAATTAAGATAGAAAATCCGGATGTTAATAAATTCTTAGAGAAATTAGCTTTCCGTGAGTCAACTGGAGAGTATGATTCTCATAGAAAAGGGAGTCCATTTCTGGGGCGTTACCAATTGGGGGATGAAACCCTTCAGCAAATTGGTTTTAAGGATAGCAATAATGATTGGACAACACTTGCTGAATCTTTAGGGGTACATGATGAGGAAAGCTACTTAGATAGTAAAGTAGCGCAGGAAGTTGCGGTTTTATTTGCCCTACGATGGGGTTATCAGTATATTTTAACATATGGCTTTGACAAATATATCGGTACTAAAGTTGAAGGTGTTGAGGTAACAGAGTCTGGTCTGATTGCTGCTTTGCATTTGGTTGGGATAAAAGATGTAAATGATGCTTTAAATGGGGATAAACAATGGAAGGATGTATATGATGGCAACGAGGTACCAGCACTAGAGTATATGGAAGAGCTGGGAGGCTTTGATATGAGTATCCTATGGGGAGGGATTTAATGGGAAAAACAGGTATATGGGCAAGTCTACTTTTTTTCCTCTGCATCGTAATGACAGGATGCAGTAAGGAGAAGGAGCCTATAGAAGTAATAGA
>CAYPIB010000135.1:0-5483 GCA_964410675.1 uncultured Roseburia sp. | reverse complement strand
ACGGCTTTAGAATAAATTACACAATTATACAATTTAATCGTATATTCAAAATCTTCATTTGTCAGGCTTTGATCAATCCAGAAATCTTTAATACTTTGTCCGAGAGGATAATTCATAACCGCATCAAACTCATCCCCTCTTAACCATGCCATAGCATCGTGCCATATTTCACCGAGAATATAAATATCAGGATTGATTTCTTTCATCCTTCGTCTTAAATCTTTACAAAAAACATGAGAAACTTCGTTCGCTACATCTAATCTAAGTGCATCGACATTATATTTCTTTACCCAAGTTTCACAAACAGACAATAAATATTCTCTTACTTTGGCATTATTTGTATTTAGTTTTGGCATTTCATCAAAAAATGCAAAGGAATAATACTCCTTATTTTTAGCTGCACCGCCTTCCCTTTTAAACGGCCAGTGGTTAATCATAAACCAATCATAATATTCCGATTCGGGTCCTTTTTGGCAGACATCCTGCCAAGGTGCAAAGAATTCACCGCTATGATTAAAAACACCATCCAGCATAATGCGCATTCCCCGCTTATGACATTCCTCTACTAATTGCATAAAGATCTCTTCACTTCCAAAATGGGGATCAATTTTCATATAATCCGTTGTATCATACTTATGACTCGTCGGAGATTCATTAATCGGTGTTAAATAAATTCCGGTTATGCCCAAATCCTTCAAATAATCAAGCTTGTTTATAATGCCTTGTAAATCACCGCCAAAAAATTCTTCATTATTTACTGTGCCTTTATTTCTCCATGGCAAAACATCCGGCGGGTTAATCGAAGGATCGCCATTGCAAAAACGTTCCGGAAATATTTGATACCAGACAGTATCGTTGACCCAAGATGGTGTTTTATTAATATCACAAGCATTCATCCAAGGAAAAACAAATGCCTGCTTGCTTCTGCCTTCTAAGTTGAACTGCTCCTTGCTTATAAATCCATCCTCGAAATAGTACCATTTTTCCTGCTCTGTTATAAGTTCAAAGTAATATTTTAATCTTTTATAGTCTGGTTTTAACGTTGTTGTCCACCAAATTTGATTTTTTAATCTTTTTTTAAATGGTATATTAACTGCTTGTCCGCTCCAGACTTCTCCGCCACCTAAAATACCTGCCGAAAACGGATCACCCTGATAAATATTAACCGCTAAAACATCATAGCCGGTTTTTATATTAATGATGAGCTCATCCTCATTGATAGGATAACAATAATTATCATTTGCTCTATGATAAACTGCATTAAAGTCCATAAAAAGCCTCCCCTAATTTTTAAAACTATGAATCGGCGCCGGAATTCTGCCGCCTCTATTTATAAAATTTTCGCAGGAAAATGGATTAACAGGCATAATTGGTGCGTAACCAAGCAGCCCTCCAAATTCTACCTGCTCTCCTACACCTTTGCCGATAACCGGAACAAGACGAACAGCTGTTGTTTTTTGATTAATCATTCCAATTGCCATTTCATCAGCAATAATACCGGAAATAGTCGCAGCCTTCGTGTCTCCCGGAATCGCAATCATATCAAGACCTACGGAGCAGACACATGTCATAGCCTCTAACTTTTCGATTGTAAGAGCACCTGCCAATACTGCATCTATCATACCCTGATCTTCGCTCACCGGAATAAATGCACCGCTTAAACCGCCCACATAAGAGGATGCCATAACGCCGCCTTTTTTTACTTGATCATTTAATAGGGCAAGTGCTGCCGTTGTACCCGGCGCCCCTGCATACTCTAAACCAATTTCACATAAAATATCTGCCACGCTGTCCCCGATAGCAGGAGTCGGTGCCAATGATAAATCCACAATACCAAACGGAATATCCATTAGTCTGGAAGCTTCCTTTGCAACAAGTTGACCTACTCTTGTTACTTTAAATGCGGTCTTTTTAATCGTCTCACATAAGACCTCAAAGCTTTCACCCCTGACCTTTTCCAGTGCAGTACGCACAACGCCCGGACCGGATACACCAACGTTAATGACTGCATCAGTTTCTGTTACACCATGAAAAGCACCTGCCATAAACGGATTGTCATCCGGTGCATTACAGAATACAACAAGCTTTGCACATCCGAGTGAATCATCTTCCTTTGTATACTCCGCTGTCTGTATTATAATTTCTCCCATTAATTTAACCGCATCCATATTAATACCGGTTCTTGTCGAGCCAAGAGTAACAGAGCTGCAAACTCTCTCTGTTTTAGCAAGAGCCTGTGGAATAGAGCGAATCAGCATTTCATCTGCCTTTGTCATGCCTTTACTGACTAAAGCTGTATATCCACCAATAAAATTGACGCCCACTTCCTTTGCAACTGCATCAAGAGTCATGGCAATTTCAGCAAAATCCTCCGGTGTCTTACATGCTGCACCACCAATCAGTCCAATGGGAGTGACCGATATTCTTTTATTAACAATAGGAATCCCAAATTCTTTCTCGATTTCATTTCCGGTTGCAACAAGATTTTTAGCTATTCTGGAAATTTTCTCATATATATTTTTCTTAAGCACTTCTAAATCCGGCGAAATGCAATCTAAAAGACTGATTCCAATTGTAATGGTTCTGACATCCAGATTTTCTTTTTCAATCATTTTATTTGTTTCGTTTACTTCAAAAATATTTATCATATTACTCTCTCCATTTGTCAAGTTATTATTATCAATTAAATACGATGCATTTTATTAAAGATATCTTCTCTCTGACATTTAATAATAACCCCTATTTCTTCGCCGATTTTTGCAATCTCATCCGCAACCTCTCCAAATGGTTTGGCTGCCTCATCCATATCTACAATCATCATCATATTAAAATAATCTTGAACAATGGTCTGTGAAATATCTAAAATATTAATTTTATTTTCTGCCAAGTATGCACATACTTTTGCAATGATACCGACCGTGTCTTTTCCTACAACAGTAATAATCGTTTTCTTCATAATCTTGCTCCTTTTATTTTAAAATTCTATTAGTGGACTTGGTTCGCAGCGTTTTGCGATTCTAATATTAAAGTCTGCTGCCCGGTATGGATTATCTCCCATTTCAATTTCCAGGCGTACTGCCTCAAAGGCAAGCTCAGGCAGATTGTTTTCATGGCTCAAATGCCCCAGCATAATATATTTTAAACGCTCATTTAACAGACCATTTAAAAACTTACCGGAACTTTCATTCGATAAATGTCCCTTTTTACCAAGAATTCGTTTTTTTAAATAATATGGATAAGGACCTACCTGAAGCATTCTTTCATCATGGTTCGCTTCAATAAACAGCGCATCCATATCTTGAAAGCCTGCTAAAATATCTTCTGTTACGATACCAAGATCCGTTACGATGCCAAGACTTTTTTCATCCGCATTAATTCGATACGCAACCGGTTCATTCGCATCATGCGAAATAGCAAAGGGCATAATCAGAAGCTTCCCCAGCTGACATGTTTCCTTAGAGTCAATTACATGATATAGCTCTTCGTTAATAACACCTACGGACTTGATGCCGCGGATTCCCTCAATCGTTCCCCTTGTTGCATAGATAGGTACGGCACATTTTCTTGCAAGTACACCTAAACCGCCAACGTGATCAATATGCTCATGTGTAATAAAAACCGCATCTAAATCTGCTGCTGATAGTCCAATAGAATTCAGACCAGCCTCTACTCTTTTCCCACTAATGCCTGCATCAATCAATATATGTGTATCTTCGCTCCCAACATAGATACAATTCCCGCTGCTGCCACTGGCAATGCTCAGAAGCCTCATTTGTTATCCTCCTTATTCTTTCCAAAAGATTTCAAGAACATCGCCTTCTGAAAGTTTGTCAACAAATCCAGCCGTCTGTCCATTTATCGTTGTGACAACACTTGTTCCCTGCGGCTTAGATAAATCAAAGTCAATAAAATCAAATATATCTACATAAACATACTCCGATTTTCCAGTTAAGGTCAAGGGGTTTTTATTTATCACAATATTTATTGTCTTTTCGTTTTCAAATGACGCTTTTGTCAGTTCCTCTTTTTTTTCATTTTCTAATGCTTGTTCGGGTATATATTCTTCTATCTCCTCTTCCTCTTCCTGAAATTCCTGTGGAAATTTGACAACTTCTTCATCCCCCATTATAATTTCCGGAAGTTCTAATTGCTCTAATGTCCAAATAACAGAAAAATTATCATACACCTTCGTATCCAAATCAGCTACTTTGTTATTTACATAAATATACATGCTCTGATCTACCGTAACGTCCATAAATTCTATTATTTGCTTTACGCTGTAAAAATTCAGCATTTCAATAACATCGCCATCTTTCACTTCATAAAAAGCAGATTGTAATTGTCCGTTTACACTGGCAAATTTGGGGAATGTTATTAATTTTTGGTTTACATAAGCTGAAATGTTTCCTTCATATTCCGGCAGCCTGCCTATTTCAGTCTTTGCCGGCGCCCCTTTGGTGGACTCCTGTACTACGATGACATCATTCCTATGTATTGGAGCATGAATATCAGCCGCTTCTCCATTTAAGGTTATAGATGCCGCCTCACCGGGTTCTCCTCGCAGCACCTTATGTTTTCCATTTATAATAAAGGTCAAAGACTCGCCTCTTTTTGGAAATAATCCCTCACTTGGAAAGGTTGCTTGTATTGCTGCTTCTATAATTGAAAGTTTATGATTATCATAAAGCTTAATTCGTTTATTATTAAAGGTTACAAATATAAAGTTATTACTTTTCTGATAATAATTAAGGCAGATACCAATTGGAGTAACCATCAGTGAATCTTTCACATCATCGTGATCTAAAAACTCTATTTTATCCATAACATCTTCGCCTCTTATGGCACAGCGTTCCTTCGGAATACCTAAGCATTCGGCTACCATATCGGTATAGCCTTCTACCTTACCGCCGCCGCCGACAACAAAGACTGCACTGACAGGTTTATTCCCATTTAATTCAAGCAGCTTGTCCGCTGCCTGGCGTGCCAATAATTCCATCGGTTCCTTTAAAATACCTAAAATTTCTTCTTTCGAAATTTTCTGTAAAAGTCCCATGATATCTTTATATTCAACGACATCGCTAACGCTGATCCCTCTTTTTATTTCCTCCGCTGTTTTAAAGTCAACAAGGCAATGTCTGGATATAACTTCCGTGAGGCTGTCGCCCGCCGACGGAAGCATCCCATAAGCAGTGATACTTCCATCCTTTGTAATGGAAATATCCGAAGTTCCCGCTCCTACATCTATGAGCCCAATATTCAGCATCCGAAACTTCTCCGGTATTGCCACTTCAATTGCCGCAATCGGCTCTAACGTCAAGTTTGCTACCTCTAAACCAGCATATTCGACAGCACGATAAAGACCATCTACAACATCATCCGGCAGGAATGTTGCAATTAAATCAACGCCTATATCCTTTGCTTTATGATCCTCTAAATTGCCGATTATGTAGTGGTTCATATAATATTTCATAACCGAATAGCCG
>CAYPIB010000134.1:0-5504 GCA_964410675.1 uncultured Roseburia sp. | reverse complement strand
TTGACTAATTTAAAGATGATTCCATCTTATCCCGATTTGTGTATTGATATGGCAGGAGCAATTATGAGTGTACCGGCAATTGAGTTTGGCGTAATGGGTGATAAGATTCTGCTGATTCAGACCCAATTTACCGATGAAATTGATATAGACGGCTTTTTTATACTGATGCCGGAATTGGAGTCATATGATAAAATGCTAAGCTCGCTTGGGTTATAAAAATACAGATGGGTGACAGGTGTAAAAATGAGTGAATGTATTAAGGTAGGAATGGCTGACCTTAAGATTTGTGTGAGTCCGGATAGTCTAACAACACTGGGGCTTGGTTCCTGCGTAGGAATAGCCCTGAGAGATCCTACAACCAAAATAGGCGGATTGGCACATATTATGCTGCCTGACAGTACACAAATTAAAAACAATACTAATATTTACAAATTTGCAGATACTGGAATTATAGAATTGGTAAGGCAGCTTTCGGTAAAAGGAGCCAATAAGAGCCGTCTGGTGGCTAAAATAGCCGGAGGGGCACAAATGTTCTCGGTACAAAAAAGCAATGAAGTAATACGTGTTGGTGAAAGAAATGTCGAGGCAACAAAGAAAATTTTAAAGTCTCTCCTAATACCAATTGTAGCGGAAGATACCGGCTTAACTTATGGCAGGACTGTAATTTTTTATCCGGAAACGGGTGATCTTGTAGTTAAATCGGTAGGAAAAGAGGTAAAGAAAATATAATGAAAACAAGAAATATACCTGTAATACTTATGCTGACAGCTGGTTTGATAACAAGTATTATAACATTTGTATTTCATTATGAAAATAAGGCTGCACTTTGGATACTGACCGGAGTATTAATTGCTTTTTATATATTAGGTCTTTTTATCAAATATGTGCTCGATAAATTTTATAAGCAGATTGCCCAAAGAGAGGAAGAGGAAGAAAAAGCCGCAGAAGGATTGGAAGGTAATCAGGATTCGGTTATTAAAAAAGAGGCAGATACAGATTTATATAATAAGCAAACAGAAAATGATGAAATAGAATAATCTCAAAAGCAGGAGGAACGTATGGACGAAGCGGGCAGAAAAAGGCTGTGGGAAGAGTATAGCCATAGCCATAATTCAGCAGATATCCGAGAGAAAATTATATTAGAGTATGCTCCTTTAGTTAAAGTTGTTGCCGGACGTCTTAATATGTATCTTGGTTATAATGTTGAGTATGAAGACTTGGTAAGTTATGGGATTTTTGGCCTTATTGATGCAATTGATAAATTTGATGCAGGCAAAGAGGTAAAGTTTGAAACATATGCCAGCCTTAGGATACGTGGTTCTATTTTGGATCAGATTCGAAAAATGGACTGGATTCCACGGACAATTCGGCAGAAACAAAAGCAAATTGAGCAGGTTGTTAAACAAATAGAAGCTGAGACCGGGAAAAATGCAACCGATGAAGAAATTGCATTAGGTTTGGGCATTACTGACGAAGAGTTTGTGGATTGGCAGTCACAAATGAAAATTACTGGAATTGTGTCCCTAAATGAATATTTAGAACAAGGAAATAATGATGTGCCGAATGAGAAGGGAAAGAATTCAAGTGCTTACTGCTCTCCGGAAGAAGCTGTGGAAAAAGAAGAATTGAAAAAGACACTGATGGAGTCTTTAGAAATTTTGACTGAAAAAGAGAAAAAAGTTATATTATTATATTACTATGAAGAATTGACGCTAAAAGAAATTAGTGAAATACTGGAGGTTTCGGAATCCAGAATTTCACAGCTTCATACTAAGGCACTACAGAAGATGAAAACTAAGCTTGGTAGATATATGGGTATTTTATCAGGCGTGTAATGACTAGTTAAGGGGGGCAGCTTATGAATGGATATTTTCAATTAGTGCTAAATAATCAAGAGGTAGCAATTCGCTTAATACCGCCAGAGGCAGACGGTGAAAAAATTTCAATTGCAGAGCTGATGGAATATCTGCGGGAACAAAAAATTGAAAAATATGATATTAAAAAGCTCAATGCAGTAGTTCTCAGTTTCAAAGAAGAAACTATTGTTCCAATATTAAAAGAAACGATTCCTCCTGTTCCGGAGACTTTCCGGGTTGTAATTAGCGATGACAAAATGGAAGCAAGGGCAAGGTTTTATCCGCCAAGTAATAATGGCGGTGATGGAATGCAAGTGGAAGAGATCATTAAAGAGTTGAATCAAAAAAAAGTCATGTATGGAATTGATGAAGAAGTTTTAATTAATTACGTTTGGTCAAGGACTTATTGTAAGGATATTATAGTAGCTAGGGGAACTCCTGCTGATCATGGCAGTGATGCAGAAATAAAATATTTCTTTAATGCTAATTTAAATTCTAAACCTCGAAGAAACGAAGATGGTTCCGTCGATTTTTTCCATTTAAATACAATTAATCATTGTAGAAAAGGTGATTTACTTGCAAAACTGATACCTGCTGTAAAAGGTGTGCATGGTACAAATGTTACAGGTGAATCGCTTAAGTGTCGTGAAGTTAAAAATCTTAAGCTTAATTACAGTAGAAATATAACGATATCAGAAGATAAAACAGAAATATTTTCTGATGTAGATGGTCATGTGAGTCTTGTAGATAATACGGTTTTTGTTTCTGATGTTTATGAAGTTGAAGATGTTGGAACTGCAACCGGAAATATTGAATCAGAAGGCAGTGTCATGGTAAGGGGAAATGTCCAATCGGGTTACTCTATTAAAGCCAGAGGTAATGTTCACGTAAAAGGTATCGTGGAAGGAGCTAATATTGAAGCCGGCGGTGATATCATTATTGACAGAGGCATGAATGGGATGGGAAAAGGCGTGATTCGGGCCGGCGGCAGAATCATAGCAAAGTTTTTCGAAAATGCAACTGTTTATTCTGGTGAATATATTGAAGCTGACTCTATCATTCACAGTCATGTGCAGGCCAGAACAGAAATTAACGTAGATGGGCGTAAAGGTTTTATTGCCGGGGGAAGTGTAAAGGCAACAAATAGAATTACATGTAAAGTACTTGGTTCTGCTATGGGTGCAGGCACAGTTATTGAAGTCGGAATTGATCCGGCTGTAAAAGGCAGGTTTCAAGAAGTGCAGCAGGAAATATTAAATATAAAGAAAAAGATGAATGAAATTCAGCCGATTTTAACAAGTGCAACTCAAAAGTTAAAACAGGGTGGAAAATTTAATCCACAGCAGTTACAATATATTCAGACTTTAACAAAGGCTGTGAAGCAGATGCAGGTTGATTTAAAAAACTATGCGATAGAATATGAGGAACTTGATAAAGTGATTGAGAATAAAGAGGATGCTTATGTTAGTATTCGAAAAGTAGGTTATCCGGGGGTAAAAGTAAGTATATCCAATGCAACACTTGTTTTAAAGACAGAAGTGCAGTTTTGCAGACTTAATAATGACAAAGGAGAAATTAAAGTAGCAGCATTTTAAAAGGGGTGATATGAATGGCTATAAGTCCGATTTTATTTAATGCCACAGTTCAAAGAGCACAGGACGTTACAACAGTGAAACAAAATGAAGATAATAAGGGGATGGTGGATCAAGGAAATTTTCAAACACAGATGCAAAAAGAGGCAGATAATCGCTTAAAGCAAGTGCACCATCCGGAGGATACTCAAAAGAAAGAAAAGTCTACAGATACCAATAGCAAGGGCGGCAATATGTATGCAGGTGATGGTGGAAGAAATCGTAAAAAGAAAGATACAAAGGAAACAGGAAAGGTTGTAGTGAAGGGGTCAAGCAGTTTTGATGTTTCCATATAAGACAAAATTTATTTTAAACTTACAGTTAAGGAACCGAGGAAAATGACAGGAATAGAAATTGTATTATGTATTGCTGGTGCAGCTTTATTTATTATCAGCTTTTTGCTGCCGCAATCAAAAGAAAAGATTTCTGAGACAGATAAGAATTATAGCGAAGAAGCAATTAAGGAAATAGTTGATAATCAACTTAAGGATGCTAAATATAAAGTGTCCAATATTTTAGATGAAACTGTACAGTATACAGTAGAAAAGGCTGAGCGATCACTGGAACGTCTCTCGACAGAGAAAATTGATGCAGTTTCTGAATATGCAGAAACAATTATTGATGATATCAATAAAAATCATCAGGAAGTTATGTTTTTATATGATATGTTAAATAGTAAACATGAAAATTTAAAAGAAACAGCGGCTGAGGTCAATCAAACAACTCGTGCTGCTAAAAATACTGTAAAGGTATTGGAAGAGGAGCTCTTAAAGGATTCCGCTGAAAAGCAGAAGGTACCGGAAGAAGAGGTTGCGGAGGAGACATTTGTTCCGCTTGGCAGGGCAATTGAGGCGGCAGAAGCAGCAGCAGAAAAACAAGTAGCAAAGGCAAACCGTGTTGGAACAGAAGGAACGAAGGAAAGAGCTGCCGAGAAGGAAAAAGTATCGGTAAAGAAACCAGAACCTGTGACATTATCTGAGACTGTAAAGAGAATCAATGCCTCAGTAAATGATATAACTTTTGAATCCGGAAGAGAGGGAAGCAATAATAATGAGAAGATTTTAGAATTTCATAAGCAGGGAAAGTCAAATATGGCAATTGCTAAAGAATTAGGGCTTGGTGTTGGTGAAGTTAAGCTTGTTATTGATTTGTTCGAAGGGATGTCGTCATGAAATTGAAATATTATTTACGGGGACTGGGAATTGGTATTTTGGTAACTTCTATTATCATGGGAATTGCATTGTCTCATGGTAAAGGGGAAATGTCAGATGAGGAGATCATGGAAAGGGCATCGGAGCTTGGTATGGTAGAGGAATTTACAAAGCTGACGGATAGTCTTAGCTCAAATGATACTGCCGACAATAAGGATACTGCAGTCAATAAGGATACATCAAAGGAAGAAGAGGCTTTACCCAAGGAAAAAGAAGCAAATCAGCCGAAGGTGTTAGAGCCTAAGGATAATTTATTGCCGGAAGGGGATAAGGAAGAAGATAAGTATAAGGAAGTATTACCAGCAGTCAAAGAAGAGACAGAGACCATGGAAGAGGACTTGCCGATAGAGACAGCTAAGGAGGTTACTTTAGTGGTAAATAGTGGTGATGGTTCTCAGAGTGTTGCCCGCAGTGCAAAGAATGCAGGATTAGTAGAAAGCGCTGAAGAGTTTGACCGATACTTATGTCAAAATGGATATGACAAGAAGCTCCGGGTAGGCAGCCATGTAGTTAAAGTAGGTGCCACTATGGAGGAAATAGCTAAAAAACTGACAACACGTTAAAATAATCCCGAAAACAGCTTGCTTTCGGGATTATTTTATGGTAAAATCAGCCTGTTGTGAATGAATCACGTATATGGATTGAAAGCTGGTGCTTCTTTAACGCAGAAGTGGCATTTCAGATGAAGTATACGGAAGTAAAAACCAAACGGAGGAAAGAAACATGAGCGTTATTTCAATGAAGCAATTACTAGAAGCAGGTGTTCATTTTGGACATCAAACAAGAAGATGGAACCCTAAAATGGC
>CAYPIB010000133.1:0-5529 GCA_964410675.1 uncultured Roseburia sp. | reverse complement strand
CATCCAAAGCCCTCCATATATATTCTCCAAGTATACCAAGCATCAACATAATAATGCCGAAGCCAATGAGCATAACACACATCAGAGAGGCCCAGCCTAAAATCGGTGTGCCGGTTGTAAATTTTTCGATTACTACCTTTATTGCCATAATAACAGCAAAAACACAAAATATAACTCCAACCGAAGACATGAGGCGGATTGGAAAGTAGGAAAAACTCATCATCGAGTCCATTACAAGCTTAATCTTCTTGCCAAGCGTCCAGCGTGATCTTCCGACTTCTCTATCCTTGCGATGAAAATAAATATGATCCGTCTTAAATCCGGCCCAAAGCACTTGCAGCGTCAGGGATGAATTCTTTTCATCCAAAAGCTCCAGCACTTTGATTACCTGTCTGTCAAGCAGGTAGCAGTCACATCCGCCTTCCGGCATTCTTTTATCAATGCACTTACGTACTATTGCATAGTACATATTGGCAAAAAACTTCTTAACTGCATTTTCATCACGCTCAGAGCGTACTGCCAAAACAACTTTATTGCCTCTTTTCCAGCTTTCATACATATCCAGTATAATGGATGAATCCTCCTGCAAATCGGCTTGCTTTGTCACTGCACAATCACCGGTACAAATGGATAGGCCTGCAAGCAGTGCGGCATGCTCACCAAAATTGCGTGAAAGTCTTACACATTTTACATTTTTGTCTATGTCTCTAATCTGATTCATGACTGCCCATGATTCATCACCGGAGCCATCGTCGACAAAAATAACTTCATAATCGGTTATTGTTTCAAAAATTTTTGCTTTCATGTCTTTATATAAAAGCATTAAAGTGTCTGAATTGTAATAAACCGGTACTACAATTGAAATTTTGCTCATTTTTTTATTTCCTTTAAAAATTCCTCATAATTTCGTATATATTCACTGCCGTCATAATGTTCACTGGCAAGAACGAGCAGCACGGAATCCATAGAAAAATCATACATATCTTTCCACATCATTGTTGGAACATATAATCCCATACGCGGCTTATTTAATTCCACAATTTCCGTTTCATACCCATTGTCCATTTTTACCTTACTCGTACCGCTGACATTAATGAGTACAAATTCTGTCTTGCGGTTTGCATGCTGGCCTCTGACAATGTCAGTATCCGATCCATACATATAAAATACTCTTTTTATATCAAAGGGAATGGCTTTACCACTTCCTTCTGCTACTACAAGACTGCCCCTTTCATCACCAAATTCCTGAAATTCTATAATACTATATTGGTCTTTTATACTCATGTCACTACTCTACTTTCCTCGTTATTATCTGTCATTCGGTACAAATGCATTCATTATTTCAATCACATATGACTGTTCCTTGCTTGTCATGCCATTATACATAGGAATTGACAATACACTTAAAGCATCTTTTTCCGTTATTGGATATTCACCCGCTTTATGCCCTAAGTATTCATAGGCTTCTGATAAATGCGGCGGTATCGGATAATGAATAATCGTTCCGATTTCATTTTCTTCCAAATAGTGCTTAAGTTCATCCCGATTATCAGAATAGACAACAAACTGATGCCAGACATGATTTCCTTCTTTTCTTACTTTGGGAAGTGAAAAATAGGCATTGTTTAATTCTTTCAAATATCGCTCTGCAATTTCTTGTCTTTCATCAGTCAATTCCTGCAGATGACTAAGTCTAACCCGTAAAAGTCCGGCCTGAATCTCATCAAGTCTGGAATTAGTTCCTACTACCTTATTATAATACCGCTTTTCACTGCCATAATTGCGGTAAATTTTCATATCTGCTGCAATCTGTGCATCATTCGTTACAATGGCACCGCCTTCACCAAAGGCACCTAAATTTTTAGATGGATAAAAAGAAAAACACCCAATATCGCCAAATACTCCAGTCATCCGTCCGTTATAACATGCACCATGTGATTGTGCGCAATCTTCCACAAGCTTTAAATTAAATTCCTCACAAAGAGATACAATCGGTTCCATCTCACAAGCCTGTCCATATAAATGAACAACTAAAACAGCCTTTGTCTTTTTGGTAATATGCGCTTTTATCGCTGATGCATCAATACCATAATATTCATCCGGTTCTACAAAAACAGGAGTTGCACCATTCATTGTAATACCAATGACACTTGCTATATACGTATTGGCCTGAACAATAACTTCGTCACCTTCCTTGATGCCAAGGACCCGAAATGCCAGCCATAATGCATCCAGTCCGCTTGCCAGCCCCACACAATGCTTTGCGCCGGTATAAGCAGCAAATTCTTCCTCAAACGAAGACACTTCCTTACCAAGCACGTACCAGCCGGAACGAAGTACGGATAATGCTTTTTCTTCAAATTCAGTTTGATAACGATAAAAGCCCCGGTCCATCCGGTTTGGCATTATTTTCATAATTTGCTGCTCCTAATTTATTTCAATTATTCTTCATTTTAACATTCCATTACAACCTAGTCAAACAGAACACATACTTTTCCTACATTTTTATTGGCAGCAGTTGGAAATAAAGAAATGATATGATATACTTTTAGTCGTTACAATTATTGGGACATACTATATATGATGCAAGAAATTTAAAAGCAATTATATACAAAAAGGATTTATATGATGAATCAACCTTCAAAGAGTAAACAATTAATTATAAATATGATCGCAAGTCTTTTGTCTACCCTTGTTAGTCTGGCAATCAGTCTTGTTGTTTATCCTAGAATAATCGGCCAGCTGGGATTAGAGGCAAATGGATTTTTAGGACTTGCCAATGATTTTGTCACCTATGCGGCAATTGCTGCGATGGCATTAAATTCTATGGCCGGACGCTTCATTACTGTTAAGCTTCACCAAAATGATACAAAGGGCGCCAATCAATATTTTAATGCTGTCATGTACTCTAACTTAGCAATTGTAGGCTTTCTTATTATACCAATTACAATCCTTGTTATTAATCTTGATAAGGTTTTAAATATTCCCGAAGCTCTGATCGGCGATGTTAAGCTATTATTTGTTTTTACATTTGTAAACTTTATGGCAACAATTTTAAGCACCACCTTTAGTACTGCAACGTTTGCGACGAACAGGCTTGATTTAACAGCCAGACGTAAAATTGAATCAGAGCTCATAAGAGCCGGTATATTAATTGCGGTTTTCTTATTTATTCCAATTAAAGTAAGCTATATCGGTTTTGCAACTCTGGCTGCGACTGTTTACCTGTTTATTGCCTATATTCATTACACTAAAAAATTGCTTCCACAAATCGAAGTAAGCCCAAAGCATTTCCGGATGGATAAGGTAAGAGAAATTTTATCTGCCGGCATTTGGAACACTGTCATGCGTGCAGGCCAGACTTTAACAAACAGTCTGGACACACTGATTTCGAATTTAATGCTTGGAGCTCTGGCCATGGGCTATGTTGGCAGCTCAAAACCGATTGTCGGTTCTATTAATACGCTGTATGAAACTATTTCAGCGGTCTTTACTCCTTCGCTTACAATCAGCTTTGCCAAAAACAACAAAAAAGAGCTGGTGGATGATTTAACCTCGGCAATGAAGCTGACAGGATTTTTTGCAAATATTCCATTAGCATTTGTAGCTGGATTCGGTGCTTCCTTTTATACCTTATGGCTGGCTAATACAAATTCCGATTATAGTCCGCAAATCATGTATCTGCTTACTCTGCTTACTATGTTCGGAACAATCGTCGGCGGTGTGATTAGTCCTTTATTCAATGTCTACACCGTTGTAAATAAACTGAAGTGGAACTCCCTCGTAACGTTAGGGATGGGCATTGTTTCAACCGGTATTGTTTTTCTTTTATTATGGATATTTGACCCAAAAGTATACGGGATGTATATCGTTGTCGGAACTTCGACCGTTCTGGGCATTATAAAGAACTTAACATTTACACCGATGTATGCCGCACATTGCCTCGAAATTAAAAAATCAAGCTTTTATCCGGTAATTATTCGCTATACCATTGTCAGCATTGCAATGACTATACTTTTTGTCGGACTGAATTCTTTTATTACAACAAGCAGCTGGGGAATACTCTTTTTAGATATTATACTATGCGGAGTCATTGGCTCCATCATTAATTTCTGCTTTCTGTTTGGAAAGAAAGAAAAGCAGATTTTATTAGATACGATATTTAACTTTATCAAAAGAAAATAGAAACGGATGTGCCTTATGAAAAAAATATTAGGACTGACAAGCACAACGTATCATCTGCTTGTTTTCTTGTTCATAAAAGAAATCTATTTAAAGAATTGTGAGGTCGACTTAATTCTCACTGATAAAACTCCTTTTTTGGAAGAGCTCTATAAAAGCGGAAGGCTCTCCGCTTATTTTCATAACGTATATTTTGCGGATGGGCGTAAAATAAAAAATCCGTATAAAAACGGAATACAGAATCTGTGGGAAAGCTTTGTTTATAATAAGACTACCGAAGAGATTATTACCTCAGCCGGTGCCGAGCATACAAAGCTGCCTGACTATGAAGCATTTTATTATGCTTCCCCCGGTATGCCTGATGAGATTTCCAAAGAAATCGGCAAAACTCTCATCCGCCAAAACCATCACATTCGTTTTTATCGTTTTGAAGATGGCTTTGCCAGCTATACCAAAACTCCCGTCTCCTTTATTACCTCTTTGCTTGGAAAAAAGCTATACCAGCTCCTTTTTGGCTTTGATATACAAAAAATGGAGCAGGACATGTATCTTTTTGAACCTGAGTTAGCCAAGGCTCATACTCCCTTTCATAAAATACGGATAGCAAAATCAGACGCGGATATCCAAAAAGTATCTGCTATGGCAAAAGATATTTTTGCCTTTCAAAGCAAAGATTTTTCGGAACGTTTTTTGTTTTTAGGCCAGGGAACTGCAAATAATTCTCAAAATCCAGTTACTTACCGCAGGCTGATTAATGAACTAGCCAACTACATCGGAGCAGAGGATTTCATTCTAAAACCCCATCCGCGGGGTGCACACGACGATTTTAGTGGAACGATTAAGACTTATGATGACCCCTGTCCTTTTGAATTAGCTGTTGCAAACGGTACAATGGAAAATAAGGTTTTAATTTCTTACTATTCCACAGCCTGCATTTCCGGAAAGTTATTATTCCAAAGCAACTGTAAAATAATTTTCCTCTACCCTATGGCAGAGGATGCTTTTAATGAAAAATGTGATTATGAAGACTATTTTGCAGAACTTACTAAGATGTATTCTAATATCTATATTCCACGAAACCGCAACGAATTATTTTCTCTTATTGATACATTAAAAAATCAGACAAATTCATAATCTACGAGCATCAGACCTTTGGCGGGCGCTGTCGGTCCGGCAAAGGCTCGGTCCCTTTTCCGAAGCACCTTCGTCATATCCGAAGGATTCATCGTACCATCTCCTGCCTGCATCAGCGTGCCGGCAATAATCCGCACCATATTATATAAAAAACCATTTCCGCAGACCCGAATCACAATCATGCTGTCTTCTTTTCTGACTTCGCAGGAATAT